>JAZDDC010000199.1:0-11099 GCA_036679565.1 Gemmatimonadota bacterium | reverse complement strand
CCGAGCGGATGATTGGAGAATATACGACTAAATATAGGGGGCTAACAAGGGCAAGGCGCATGTTTCCTATACACTGGCCCCCGAAACCGGGTGAAAAATGGGAGGGGACGGAAGATTACCGAGTTTCACGTGGAACATCGTCAAGACTCGGGGGCTTTCAAAAACAACCCAAAACGCCCATCATCGCCGTAACACGCCCAGACGCCATGGCTCGCGGGCGCCCCGCAGCCCTCAAGCCGGAACACCGGCCAACCGGTCTTCGTTGTCTTTTTCGGACCTGTTTCACGTGAAACAAAAACGCGATCGAGGCGGCGTTCGCAAAGCGCATCTCTCTTGGGCAATCCGATCTCGTTCGGACTTGTTTCACGTGAAACGAAAAGGCGAGCGATGCGGCGTTTCGTAAAGCGCATCTCTCTTGGGCGGCCGATCTCGTCTTGGTGGTGACTAAGTCACACCAGCAGTACGCCGCCGGCCGGCGGACCATTTCAGTACCTCAGAAATGAGGTTCTGTAGGTCGCTGGGCGATACACCAGGGATCCTACCAGCCTGAGCCAACGATCCAGGACGCACGACGTCGAGTTTCTGCCGAGCCTCCGTACTCAAACTCGAAAGCCCCAGGTACGGCAGACCGTCCGGAAGAACGAAATTCGCCAGATCAGACAGCTTCTGGGCCGCTTCCTTCTCACGAGCTATGTACCCGGCATATTTTAACTCGACTTGAACGGACACCCATACATCGTCCGGCACAATAAGACTCCGGTCCGATCCGGTGCAACCAAACAAGGCCTTCAATTCGGCAGCCGGTCTCTTGGCAAGATCCATAAGCCTTTGTGGCTCAGTTATTTGTGTCTCTCCGATGGCCGCCAGATACTCTGCGACATCGTCCGGTCTCGCGACTTCTTCCATCGCGGCACTGCGTACCCGCGCCTCCGCGTCCAAACGTGACTCCAGTACCGCCCGCTCCTCATCGCGCAGTAAACCTAGGTCGGACGCGAGCGGGCCAAACCTTCTCAAAGCGTTGTCCTGACGGAGTAGTAATCGATACTCCGCTCTCGACGTAAAAAGTCGATACGGCTCGTCAACGCCACGTGTAATCAGGTCGTCTACCAGAACCCCGATGTAACCCGTGTCTCGGGTTATTACGACCGGCTCCTCGTCGCGGATGCGACGCACCGCATTGATGCCGGCCACCACACCCTGCCCAGCAGCCTCCTCATAACCCGTCGTACCGTTAATTTGGCCCGCAAAGAAAAGGCCTTCAAGGCACTTAACCTCAAGCCACGGCGTAAGTTGCTGAGGCGGATAGTAGTCGTATTCAATGGCGTATCCGGCGCGAGTCATCTCCGCTCGCTCAAGACCCGGGATGGATCGCAAGAAATCTCGTTGCACATGAACCGGCAAAGACGTCGACAATCCGTTTACGTACAGCTCCGAGGTATCCAACCCCTCCGGCTCGAGAAAAACTTGATGACTCTCAGCGTCTGGAAACTTTACAATTTTGTCCTCGACTGACGGACAGTACCTCGGGCCACGACCGGCAATCTCCCCCCCGTACAAAGCTGATTCCTGGAGATTTTCCTGAATGATTTCCTTGAGTTCTTTTCCCGCCCACGTGATCCAACACGGTCGCTGCGCAGGACGTTCTACCGTTTCGTACTGCGCAAATCGGTAATCGTCGGCATCGCCGTCCTGACGTTCTACACGGGAATAATCGACTGTTCTGCCGTCGATCCTGGGCGGCGTGCCGGTCTTGAAACGACCCACCTTCAGCCCCAATGACTCCAGTTGCTCGGCGATGTCCACCACAGCGGCATCGCCGGCCCGGCCGGCAGATACCCGTGTATCCAGACCAACGTGTATTTTTCCCCTTAAGAACGTGCCGGCGGTCAAGATCACCGCGGATGCACGAATTTCGCTGCCATCCAGCGTCACGATCCCACACACGCGGTCGTCCCGGACCAGCATGCCAGCCACGGTGGCCTGCCAAATGTGAAGGCTGGAATTCTCTTCAAGGAGTTGGCGGACGGCCCGGCGATACAGCCCACGATCCGCCTGAGCCCGGGGAGACCAAACCGCAGGCCCCTTTGACTTATTGAGCATTCGGAACTGAATTGCCGCCCGGTCAGTGGCCCGGCCCATTATTCCGCCGAGTGCATCCACCTCGCGGACCACAATTCCCTTGGCCACACCGCCGATGGCAGGGTTGCACGACATCTGGCCGATCGTTTCAAGAGTGGAGGTTACCAGCAAGACTTTGGCACCCATGCGGGATGCCGCACAGGCAGCCTCGGATCCGGCGTGCCCACCACCCACTACAATGACGTCAAACTTTTCCATTCAACTCCTAATCCCTAGCCCGCATCCACTGGCACGATATTCGATGGATGGCGGAACATTTCAACGGACTCTAATGTTACTCAAAACGCGGTGTCTTGCCGGGGGGCCAATCCGGGGTGGAATATTACATTCAACCAACCCCAAAAGGCCGACAATTCCGATGGGTGCATGCGGCTAAGTTAGATAGACAAAATTGTGAAGTGGACGGAGCAGCAAGTGGCTAGTAACAACAAATCCGATTGCGCCCAGGCCCGGGCGCTTCTTGGGCCGGATGCGGGACCGAGCGAATCTACCTCAGAAACGCGCGATGCCCGGCATCATGTGGAGCACTGTCAGGACTGTCAGAGTCTCTATGCACAACATAGGTCGGTAGCTGACAGACTTCGTGTCATCTCAAACAGTCAAAAATCACCCGGTGACCTAAGAGCCAAGGTCCTCGCGGCCATCAATCGCGAGGAGACGGTGGCTCCCAGCCGGACTATCAAGCGTTTCGCACGGTGGCCGGTTCTGGGTGGTTTGGTTGCCGCTGCAGCTGCTTTGGCAATTTGGATTGGAGGCGACCCACAAACTGGGCTTACGGGATCGGCCGTGGCGGCGGCCATGCAAAACGCTCCGACACGTGATTCAATGGTGACCACCGAATCTGGGTCGCTGCAGGACTGGTTCCGAACGCACAGCATCCCGGTCTTCGAGATCCCGATGATTGAAAACGCTCAACTGACCGGTGGTCGTGTCATACAACTCGCCGGGCGTCAGAGCGCTGCAGTCGATTTCATCAAAGACGGACTGCAACTGACGTATGTCATGGCACCCGTGTCGGAATGGCTCGAGGAGCTATCTATTAAGGATATCATGATGTTGCGGTCACACGGGCACGAGGTTGCTCTTTGGGAAGAGGATGGGACCGCCAGAGCGGTGTTGTCACCAATGCCGCGAAGACAGCTCCTCGAAATCGCCGAGCAATGCAAGAATAAAAGGATCCTCTAGACGCCCGCCGCGGTGACCAAAGACTAAGAACGAACCACCCACAAAAACTTTCGGCAACTACTCCGTAGAAACAGATGCGTCCGCGTTCTTCAAGGCCGCGTTGAGCGTGTGCCATGGCAGGCTTGCACACTTTACTCGTGCGGGAAACTGCCGGACCCCTCCAAACGCAGCCAGCTTTCCCAATCTCTTCGTATCTGGATCCTTATCACTTCCCGTCACCATGCCGTGAAAGTGACGAAACAGCTCCTGTGCCTCTTCGATTGTCTTGCCTTTTACCGCTGCCGTCATCAGCGAACTACTCGCCTTCGATATAGCACATCCAGATCCTTCGAACCCAACATCGACGATGGTGTCATCATCGACGTTCACGTAAACCGTGAGTTTGTCTCCACAGATGGGGTTGTTACCAGACGCCTCGCGGTTAGATAATTCCGGCCGTTTGAAATTTCGCGGCGCGCGGTTGTGATCGAGGATGATCTGTTGGTATAAATCGCGAAGTTCAGCCATTGCCGAATACTTCCTTGGCTTTTTCGAGCCCACTCACCAAACTATCGACCTCTGCGTGTGTGTTGTAGAACGCAAAAGAGGCGCGGGCGGTAGCGGGCACGCCATAGAAATCCATAACCGGTTGGGCACAGTGATGTCCCGTCCGAACAGCAACACCATCTTGGTCGAGAATCGTACCAAGGTCGTGCGCATGAATATCGTTCAGCACGAAAGAAACTACGCCAGCTCGTTCCTGAGGTTCACCGATCAGTGTCAATCCGTCCACGCCGCGTAAACGTTTGAGCGCGTACCGAACGAGTTCGTCTTCCGCCGCTCGGATGGCGGACCATCCAATGTGTTCCAGGTAGTCCACCGCGGCGGCCATCCCAATCGTGCCCGCGATGTTAGGAGTACCGGCTTCGTACTTTGCTGGGATCGGAGCAAATGTGGATCCTTCAAAACTCACGGAGCGGATCATCTCCCCTCCGCCTTGATACGGCGGCATAGCCTCGAGTAGTTCCGCTCGACCATACAACGCCCCGATTCCCGTGGGCCCAAACATCTTGTGTCCGGAAATAGCATAGAAATCACAGCCAATGTCCGTTACGTCGATCGGGACGTGCGGAGCCGCCTGCGCACCATCGACCAACACCGTCACCCCACGTTGTTTTGCGATGGACGTTATCTGCCGAATTGGATTGATAGTTCCGATGGCGTTTGACACATGGCCGACCGCCACCAACTTCGTACGATCGGTAAACAACTGCTCGTACCGGTCTATGCACAAGTCACCCGCCTGATTCATCGGTATGACCTTGATCGTGGCGCCCTTTTCAGCGCACAGCAGCTGCCATGGGACGATATTGGAGTGATGCTCCAAGTTCGACACGAGAATCTCATCGCCAGCACCAATGTTGGACCGGCCGTACGTCTGCGCGACCAGATTGATGGCTTCGGTGGTACCGCGCACGAATATGACTTCTCGTGACTCAGGAGCGTTGAGAAACCGAGTAACCGTTTCGCGAGCCCCCTCGTACGCCTCCGTGGCGTGTTGACTCAGAAAGTGTACGCCTCGGTGAATATTGGCGTGGGAGTGTTCGTAGTACGCTGATACCGCGTCTATGACGTGTCGCGGCTTCTGGGATGACGCCGCATTGTCGAGGTACACAAGGGGTTTACCGTTGACTCGTTCGGCGAGTATCGGGAAATCCGCCCTCACACGATCGACGTCCAGCGTTACCATCTCTTGAACCACCTTCATGGTAGACGACGTCACGCCAGTTTTACTGTGCCGGTCTCGAGACCATCGCGCACGAGCACCTCCAGCTTTTCTCGAACCGTCGCATCCCCCATCCGTTCCAACACCTCTAGCCCAAACCCCATCGTCATCATCCGACGCGCCGACTCGGCATCGATACCGCGGGCTTGCAGATAGAACAGAGAGTTTTCGTCGAGCGGACCCAATGTGGCGCCATGCGTACAACGCACATCGTCAGCGTAAATCTCGAGTTGCGGTTGACTGTCCGCTCTGGCATCACCCGAGAGCAAGAGGTTGTTATTGGTCTGCTTGGAGTTGGTCTTCTGCGCTCCGGGTCGAACTATAATGCGGCCATTGAAAACGGCGCGGGCGCTTCCATCGAGTATGCCATTGAAATATTCATGGCTTTCGCAGTGCGGTTTAGCATGGTCGATGATCGTATTGTGATCGACGTGTTGATTCCCACCCATCAGATACAGCCCGTTCAGCGTTCCTTGACCACCCTCACCGTCCATCACCATGCGAACATCGTGACGGCTCAAACGCGCGCCTAACGGGACGGCATGCATCGCATACGTACTGTCCCGACCCTGGACGGACCCGGTGCTGGCAACGTGAAAACCATCCGCTGTTTCCCGCTGAACTCGGTAACAATCGACTGTTGCGCCATCGCCGACGAATATTTCAGTGACCGTGTTGGCACAGTACGGTGTGGCGCCAACGCCGGCGTATGTTTCGACCAGACGGAGCTGAGCGCCCCGCTCAACGACGATCAGGTTTCTTGTATACGCCACCACCGGCGTATCGGTCGGTTTGATGAGACTCAAAATCTCGACCAAACCATTTACAATGACGTTGGGCGGCACATAGACGAAGACGCCCCCACGAACGAATGCCGTATTCAGAGAGGCGAATCCGTTGTCTTCTCCCGATACAGCCGCTCCGAGACGTGCCTCGACAAGCTCAGGGTGCTTGTTGACGGCTTCCTGCAAACTCGACACGATCACGCCAGCCGGCAGTTTGCCCACGAAAGAGTTTTCCGAGACCATGGAACCGTTGACCAATACCACACGCGCGGCCGCATCGGCGTCGTAAACAAATTTCGTTACCGTCTCTTCATCGACGGTCGTCGGCTTCGCAATCTCGAACTTGGTATCCACGATGGATTTGACACTGGTGAAACGCCAATCCTCATTGCGCGTCGTGGGGAACCCGATGTCGGTGAACCGCTTCAATCCGCGATCACGGACAGGCCCGAGCCACGGAGGATCCTGACTCGCTCCGTTGGAGGAGAATTGTCGATGTTGTTCGACGTAGCGCTTCACACTGGCGTCGCTCTTCAAGACGTCCCCGCCGTTTCAGTCGTTGCCTCGGTGATCCAATCGTAGCCCCTCTCCTCAAGCTCGAGGGCCAATTCCTTACCGCCAGACCGAACAATCCGGCCACCGGCCAGGACATGCACGAAATCTGGTTTGACATAGTCGAGCAATCTTTGATAGTGCGTGACCACAACGGTCGCGTTTTCGGGCGTTCGCAACTTGTTCACGGCATCCGCAACGATTCGCAGCGCATCGATATCCAAACCGGAATCCGTTTCGTCCAATATGGCAAGTTTTGGTTCCAAGACCGCCAGCTGGAGGATTTCATTTCTTTTCTTTTCGCCGCCGGAAAACCCATCGTTTACCGGTCGGTTCATGAGACTGTCATCCCATCCGATCACGGCGAGCTTTTCGTCGAGCACTTCCAAGAAGTCCAGTGTGTCCAGTTCTTCTTGCCCACGCGCCTTCCGGATAGCGTTGAACGCCGAACGCAGGAAGTAGGCATTGGTGATACCGCGAATGGCGACCGGGTATTGGAACGCCAAGAACAAACCGGCGCACGCCCGTTCGTCCGGTTCCATGTCGAGGAGGTCCTGGCCCAAGAACGACACCGTACCCTTGGTGACTTCATACGCCGGATGACCTGCCAGCACCTGTGCCATGGTGGATTTCCCGGAACCATTGGGTCCCATGATGGCATGTACCTGTCCGGCTTTGACCTCGAGATCGATACCCCGCAGAATCTCGGCACCGTCAGCGGTCGCATGTAGATTTTTTATCTCAATCATCTTCTTGTCGTGTTTGACTCTTTTAGGGGTTGTTGGATTTCCGGATTTCGATCAACCGACACTGCCCTCAAGACTAATGCCGAGCAGTTTTTGTGCTTCGACCGCAAACTCCATGGGTAGTTCGCGGAACACCTCTTTGCAGAATCCGTTGACGATCATCGAAACAGCATCTTCCGCCGATAAGCCACGTTGCTGACAGTAGAAGATTTGGTCCTCCCCGACCTTGGACGTCGAAGCTTCGTGCTCCATCGTGGCCGTGCTGTTACGCACATCGATATACGGGAACGTATGCGCTCCGCATTGATCGCCGATGAGCATCGAATCACATTGGGAATAATTACGCGCCTTGTCAGCGCCCTTCATGACCTTCACTTGGCCGCGGTATGTGTTCTGACTCCGCCCCGCCGATATACCCTTAGAGATGATTGTCGAGCGTGTGTTTTTGCCGATGTGAATCATCTTTGTACCCGTGTCGGCTTGCTGCATGTTGTTCGTCACGGCCACCGAGTAAAATTCGCCAATCGAATTATCACCTTGGAGGATACAGGATGGGTACTTCCACGTAATCGCAGAACCCGTTTCGACCTGTGTCCACGAAATCTTCGCGTTCTTGAGCGCCCTGCCGCGCTTGGTAACGAAGTTGTAGATACCGCCGACGCCGTTTTTGTCTCCCGGATACCAATTCTGCACCGTCGAGTACTTGATCTGGGCATCATCGTGGGCCACAAGCTCTACAACCGCAGCGTGAAGCTGATTCTCATCACGCATGGGTGCCGAACACCCTTCGAGATAGCTCACGTAGGCGCCTTCATCGGCAATGATAAGTGTGCGCTCGAACTGGCCGGTACCGGCCGAGTTGATGCGGAAGTACGTGGATAGTTCCAGAGGGCAGCGAACACCCTTTGGCACGTAGCAGAAGGATCCGTCCGAAAACACGGCGGAGTTCAGCGCCGCAAAAAAATTGTCGGTCGTCGGTACGACGGTTCCCAAGTATTTCTTGATCAATTTCGGGTGTTCGCGAACCGCTTCAGAAAACGGGCAAAAGATTACGCCGTGTTTGCTCAGTTCTTCTCGAAACGTCGTTGCAACCGACACACTATCGAACACTGCATCCACTGCAACGCCGGACAAACGTTTTTGCTCGTTGATCGGAATACCCAGTTTTTCGAAAGTCTCTAACAAAGCTGGATCGACTTCGTCAAGGCTACTCAGCTGTTTTTTTGGTTTGGGCGCTGAATAGTAGGTAATGGCCTGATAGTCGATGGGATTATATTTGACATTTGCCCACACCGGTTCCGTCATCGTACGCCAGTGCCGAAATGCCTTGAGCCTCCACTCCAACATGAACTCGGGCTCTTCCTTCTTTTCAGAGATCAAGCGAATCACATCTTCGTTTAGGCCTGGCGGCACGGTCTCCGACTCAATGTCGGTAACCCACCCGTACTTGTATGGTTGATTGACCTGGGTCTCAATCGACGTCATGTATCGCTCATTCCTTATTAGTTAGGTCAGACTGGCTCAGAAGCCGCGTTGGTCAGCACGAAGTACTCACACGAATTGCAACCGTCGATAATGTGTGAGCCCCGTTCGAGCGGAGCACCGAACGTGCTCGTTAGAAAATCCAACTCCTGTTCGCAGACCTCGGGCAAACATGAAGCGGCGGCATGCAACGCACAGTTGTTTATCCGCAGAGTCAGCTTGCCGTCTTCCGATTCCGTTTCGGCCATGAAGCCGGCGTCCTTCAACGCGTCTGCGATGGCTTGCAGTCTTTGCGGGGCCGTCTTCCCGTCCAGCGTGCCGCTCAATTTTGCCCTCAAATCGGCATATTCCTGGCCCACAACGGACACCGCCGCGTCCCTTCCCTCCCGAGCAACGACATGATCCAACAGTCGTTTCAGAGCATCTTCATAGAGATTAGGGAAAAGAGCCTCCCCACCATCAGTTAGCCGGAAGGCGAATGTCGGCGCACCGTTGCCACGTTGCTGCCGCCCGTATTTGGCCAATCCTTCGGCCTCCAGCTCTTTCAGGTGTCGGCGAACCGCATTTGCCGACACGCCGAACTGATCCGCAAGCTCTTTGGCCGTAAGCGGTTGGGCTTTCTTGAGGGCGAGCAAAATGTCGCCCCGGAGACCCCTATGCCCCGCCAAACCGGGTGATATGGTGTCCATGGATGTGAACCTAAACGCCGCCCGTGGCTTCGGCAACTTTATGAACAATTTTGTTGAATAAATAGTTAGCTGCCAGCTGCCGGCTACCAGCTGCCAGCGCGGGTTAATCCGCGCTAAGCGGAGGGTTTCGGGCGCCACCGATGCGCCACGCCCGTCACCAAGACGGAAGCACCCGGCCTGAGGAGCTTACGGGCAACCGCCGGGAGCAGCTGGCAGCTAGCAGCCGGTAGCCGGTGGCGCGCGGCCGAAGGCCGCGACCACTCACCAAACCAAGTTGACCGATCAGAACACCGCAGTAGAATCAAATCAGTTTCTTTCCTTATCTTCCGCGCATCCTAAGAAGATCATCGATCGCCATGCCGACCCTACGATGGGTTGGTATTGACGTCATCTGTCATAAGAAGGAGCACACAATGCGTATTCGAGACTTAGCGTTGGTCTCACTTTGCTCGGTTGGCCTTGCCTGTGGAGGAGGGGACGAAGCCGGGGGGGACTGGGCGGGCACCGTAACAGACAGCGCCGGTGTGCAAATCATCGAGAACCCGGCGACAGGACTGTGGCCAGAAGGAGGGGCATGGCAACTGACCGAGGTGCTGCGCATTGGGAGTTCGGACGGCGACCCCGACTATCAATTTGGCCAAATCGCCGGAATCACAATTGGGGAAACGGGTGAGGTGTTCGTTCTGGACCAACAGGCAGCCCAGATACGTGTGTTCGACGCTGCCGGAACCTTTGCCAGATCCATTGGATCGCCGGGCGCGGGACCGGGTGAAATTGGCGCGGGAGCATCCGCGTTATTGAACATATCCGCGGACACCATTGCCGTCGCCGACATGGGGAATATGCGTGTACAACATTTCCTAGAGGACGGAACACCCGCCGGTAACTATCGAATCGACATGGCCGCGGGTGTTCCAATTCGATGGCAGGACACACCGGCAGGATTGGCTGTGGTGCAGATTCGGCCCGGCATGTTTAACACCGACGAATCCGCCGCCGCCGATTCGATGGACGCCATTCTTGCACGGACGACAGACGGCACAACCGCGGACACCATCTTACGAGTGCCGGCAGGAAAAACTTTTTCAATGTCAGGCGGCGTGCCCGAGTTCAACTTTTTCTCGCCGGAGCCAGTTTGGGCGTTGGCCGGTGCGGGAGTCTGGTACGGTATTAACAACACGTACGAAGTGGGACTCTACGACAACGCCGGGCAAATGGTGCGCAAGCTCAAGAAAGACTTTGTACCATCGCCCGTGAGCGACGAAGATCAAACCATCATGACGGACATGATGAGGAAGATCTTCGAGCAGCAGCCAGGTATGCCACCGCAGGTAGTCGATCAGATCTTATCGGTCATGGAGTTCGCCGACAATTTCCCGGCCTATCTTCAGTTCTTCAGCGGACCGGAATCCAGTTTGTGGGTGCAGCACATTCAAATACCAAGCGAATTAACCGAAGAGGAAAAAGAGAGTTTCAACCCATTGCTCAGTATGGGATCGTCATCGTGGGATGTGTTCGACACGGACGGACGTTTTCTTGGCGAGATTGAAATGCCCGCGAGGTTTCAACCCCTGCGTTTCACAACCGATAGAATCTACGGCGTCTGGCGCGACGATCTCGATGTGCAATACGTCATGGCGCTCAGCGTCGGCGGCACAGGAGACCGGCCGGCCACCATCGACATCGGCGGGTAATTGAACGTCGAACAGCGAACGTTGAACAGCGAACGTTGAACAGCGAACGTTGAACAGCGAAC
>JAZDDC010000198.1:0-3472 GCA_036679565.1 Gemmatimonadota bacterium | reverse complement strand
CGCCGCTCGCGACGTTGCGCGATGCCACGAGACGGTTGCGGGTCGATTTAACAGTCAAAGCCCCCAAATACTTTAGGCTTTGGAGATCCGGTGCGCTCCGCGGGGAAACGTTGACGCGCCAGCAAGAACTGGCAAGGCAACGCGGCCAGATCAGTGAGTTGGTCGAGCAGGCACAAGCGCGTTTAAGGAGCACCGGGACACTTCCCGAATGCCGATGAGCACGAAGCGTGGTAGCGCGGGAAACCCGAGATCACAAGCCGAGCGGGCGATGGAGTATTTCCTCAGGGATGTGAGCCCCGACACGTTGGCCTCCCTTGCCCCAAAGCTAAAGTAGGTTAATGATTTAGGGTGTAGATGCCGCCGGTTGCCGAGGTAGTTGTAAGGTTAGGTAGACCGAACATGAGGTTCGGATCCACCGTGACCGGCGCACGACACCCTCGACGCGCGTTGATGCGAGGATCGCATGAAGTCTCTAGAGGGTTTCTGGCCGTTTGCCTTTCGTAGCAAACTTCCCACTCACGTTGACGCCAATCGCGCGCGGGTTTGCCCCTGGCGAACGTCGTGGTGTGAACTGACCGTCCCGCGCAGCATGGGGAGGGCTCCGTGAGTTACGCGCATGACGTCTTTATCAGTTACGCCCATCTGGATAACAGAAGCGTAACGCAACAACAAACTGGGTGGGTCACACGTTTTCACGAATCTCTGGCAAACGTGCTGAGCACTCGGTTGGGTAAAGATGCTGCGATCTGGAGAGACAAAAAGCTACAGGGAAATGATGAGTTTGGTGCAAAGATCGAGGAAGCGTTTTCCAAGACAGCAGTGCTCATTTCGATCCTGACACCGCGTTATCTCAAGTCCGAATGGTGCAACAAAGAAATTAGGGGGTTCTGCGAAACCGCACAGAACCATGGCGGTCTCTCCATCGATGATCAGCTGCGGGTGTTTAAGGTCATCAAAACTCCGATCGATGCCCAAGACGGACTCCCCGAGGTGCTCCATGAGGTCCTGGGTTATCGATTCTACACAATTATAACGGATGAAGACGAAGGGGAAGCTCCGATCGAACTCGATCCCGAGTTGGGTATTCCGGAGTTGTCGCAGAAGTACGTCATCAAGCTGACAAAGTTGGCTTTCGACATCTCGCAGATGATTCAGCGATTGGAAAAGAACGGGGACGATGTACCGGGCTCCGATGGGTTGGCTGATAGGGATGGAACCGCAATCGCTGCGGCTGATGGATCCAAGACCACGGTGTTTCTCTCAGAGTGCAGCAGGGATCAACGGGATCACCGCGAACGCCTCGAGACAGAACTCAAAGTCCACGGTTATCATGTCGTACCTGACCGAAGACTGTCGAGCGATGAAGATGAATATGTCGCGGAGGTTGACACACTGCTTGCTCAAAGCGACCTGTCCATTCACCTGGTTGGATCAAGTTCGGGTGTTATTCCCGATGGACCGAGTCGAAAGTCGGTCGTCGTTTTGCAAAACGAAGCGGCGATCCGACGTTGCAAAGAGGCTAAACTAAAACGAATCATCTGGACACCGCGCGGAATCAACGCCAACAACCCGAAGCAGGCCGCGTTCATCCGATCTCTCCACGAGGATGCGGAGACACAGTACGGTGCAGATTTGATCACGGGCGACTTCGAAGGCTTTAAGACGACGATGCATCGTACACTAAAACTATTGGAAGTTTCCAACGCCGTGCCGAAAGCCAACGGAGACGCGCGGCGTAAAAAACTCATCTACTTGATATGTGACCAACGAGATCGGTCTGCTACTATTCCGATTCGAAGACTTCTCATCGATCGCGGGTTCGAGGTTGACATACCGGTTTTTGAAGGGGATTCCTCGGCCGTGAGAAAAGCCAACAACGGTTTGTTATCGACCTGTGATGCGGTATTGGTTTACTATGGTGCGGGGGACGAAGCGTGGAGAAAACTGCACGAGTCTGATATGCGTCGCTTCGATGCCACTCGGGATGAACCCTTCCAAGCCATCCACACCTTGCTTGTGGAACCGAGGACTGACGACAAAGAGGAGTCCCTTGCCCTTGCCGAACCAAACGTGATTGACGGCTTCGATGGCATATCCGAAGCAAAGCTCCGGGAGTTTCTAGAGGCTCTCGATTGAGGACTTCTCTGCCGGCATCTGAGTACGTCTTTCCGGGTCTTCGGCCCTTTGCAGAGGACGAGGCGCATCTTTTCTTTGGTCGCGAGAACCAGGTCGATGCGATGGTCGACAAGCTCGCGGCAACCCACTTCCTCACCGTTGTCGGTGCGTCTGGCAGTGGCAAATCTTCCCTGGTCAATTGCGGTTTGAGACCTGCGCTGCATCGAGGCTTCATGGCTACGGCCGGCACGGCCTGGCGTGTGGCGCAGTTTCGTCCCGGAGGCGACCCGATTGGCGCTATGTCGCGGGCGTTGGCTCGGGAAGGCGTTTTGTTCACTAACTACACGAGTCGCGGTTTGTCATTGGACCAGTTAGTCAACGCGACACTACGCATGAGTTCCCGCGGGTTGATCGACATCTACCAACAGGCCTATCCGAAAGGTAACGTCAATCTTTTGGTCGTCGCCGATCAGTTCGAAGAACTGTTTCGATTCAAACGGCTCCGATCTTCCAAGGACGAAAGCTCGATCGCCGCCGAATCACTCGAGTTTGTAAACCTCCTGCTGCAAATACGAGAAGAGGTCGGCGTTCCGGTTTATGTAGCGATCACGATGCGGTCCGATTTCTTGGGAGATTGTTCCCAGTTTCCTGGGCTCCCTGAGGCAATTAACGCGGGTCAATACCTCGTGCCACGCTTGGCGCGAGACGAGCGGCGCGAGGCGGTCAAAGAGCCGATTGCTGTGGGCCGTGCAATGATATCTCCGGTATTGCTCACGCGACTGGTGAATGACGTGGGTGATGACCCTGATCAATTGTCGATTTTGCAACACGCCTTGAACCGTACATGGGCGGCCTGGACGCATGGAGGTCGTGGTACGCCCTTGGAGTTGGCCCACTACGAAAATATCGGTACCATGACTCGCGCTTTGGATCTTCACGCGGAGAAGGCGTTCGGCGAGTTGCGGACTGACCGCCAGCGGACGATTTGCGAAAAAGTGTTTAAGGCCCTCACGGACACGGGCACGGATGCGCGCGGGGTCAGGCGTCCAACGAAACTCGCAACGCTTTGCGAAGTTGCCGAGGCCGAACACGATGAGATCGTTGCGGTCCTCAACGTGTTTCGAAAACCGAGTCGGGCGTTCGTGATGCCTCCGTTGTCCGAGCACGAGAACGCCTTGAGTCCGGACGACGTGATTGATATCTCACACGAGAGCTTGATGCGTGTTTGGAAAAGGCTGAATCGTTGGGCCAACGAGGAGGCGGTGTCCGCACAGTTGTTCCGTCGTCTTGCCGAGGCGGCTCGCCTGCGGGATCTGGGTGAAGGTGGTGAATTGTGGCGCGACGAAGACCTGCAACC
>JAZDDC010000197.1:0-18387 GCA_036679565.1 Gemmatimonadota bacterium | reverse complement strand
ACCGAGCAGGACATTCTATCGGCGGTTGACCGCGCGATGGCGTCGGGTTGGACCAGTGTCAAACTCTATTTCATGATTGGTCACCCCACGGAGTGTGAAGAAGATTTCGAGGAGTTGGCGCAGCTTGTCGAAAAGATCAGAAAAAGTCTCGGAAAGTATCCGGGTCGTCGCGCCATCACCCTCGGGTTTTCCCCGTTCGTCCCGAAGTCGCACACGCCGTTCCAATGGGAGCGTCAGGACGATTTCGAAACGACGCGGGAGAAGTTGAACTGGGTCAAACGCCGTCTCAGAGGTCAAGGCGTACAGATCCGCCATCACGAAACCGCTGATACTGCCATTGAGGGGATCATCTCACGTGGTAGCCGCGAGGTGGCGAGTGTTATCGAGGGCGCGTGGCGACGTGGTGCGCGATTTGATGGTTGGGGAGAGTTTTGCAAGTTCGATGCATGGCTCGCCGCGTTGGAAGAAAACGATCTCACACTGCAGGACACGTTTCGGGAGATTCCGGAAGACGAAGATCTTCCATGGGAGATCGTGTCGTACAAGATTGATCGAGGGTATTTCCTCAAAGAACGTCACAAAGCGTATCGCGCCGCAGAAACGGACGAATGCAAACATGTTCGTTGTTCTGCGTGCGGCGTATGTGACTTTGATGCTATGAAGAATTTGCTCGCCGAACCTGCGGCGGATCATTCGCAGGAGCCGTTTGATGGATTGTTGCAAGGTGTTCCATCAACGACAGTGCGGTTGCATTACGGCAAGGGTGACGAGATTCGTTTTACGTCACACCTCGATGTGTTGCGAGAATTGGAACGCACGTTTCGGCGTGCGGAACTGCCACTTGTGTTTTCGGATGGTTTTTCTCCGCGACCCAAGTTGTCGGCCGGACCCCCGCTGCCGTTGGGGTGGACGTCGCAGGCCGAATGGATTGATCTGGAGTTGGCGGGGACGTGGACGGAAAGTCGACTCACAGAATTGTTGGATTCGCTCAATGTGTCCAGCGCGCCTGGGGTATCCTTTATCCGGGCGATGATAATGCCGAACGGAATCGAGTCACTCAATGGGGCGATTCGGTCGTCCCGGTACGGTGCACATTTCCCGTCGCCGCCGTTTGACTACACGATGGGTGATCTCGAAATAGCCGCTGAGCGATTCTTACGTTCGCCTGCCGTCTTAATTGTGCGAGAGCGCAAGCGGCGGCGTATGAAAATCGATATCCGTCCACTTGTTCACGAAATCTCCGTTCTTGGAGACAACACCATGCTTCTGACCGTTGCGAATGGATCACAAGGGTCGGTGAAGCCTTCAGAAGTGTTGCGAGCGATGCTGGGGTTGAATGAACGCCAAACAGCATTGATTCGCATCCACAAACAAGCGGCGACCCTGGCCACTGGGGATGACCCAGCGGCGGGTGCGGTGGCCGCTGTAGAGGTACAAAGTTGTGAAAAGGGATATTCTTATTACGGCCTCGAGCCCGCGGGAAACGCGGGTGGCCATCTTGGAGGACGAACGACTTGTTGAGCTACTGGTTGATCGGCCAGAAATGCATCGCACCGTCGGCAATATCTATGTCGGACGTGTCGAAGCAGTGCTGCCCGGCATGCAAGCCGCATTTGTCAATATCGGTCTTGAGAAAAGTGCGTTTTTACACGCGTCCGATCTTGTAGAACCGGATGACGAAGACGATGATGATACGCCCCAACGCGGACGGCGTGGGCGTAACGGCCGGTCGTACCGGTCTGTACCGAACATCGACCAGATGTTGGAAAAAGGTCAAGATCTCCTCGTTCAAGTAACCAAAGAACCCATCAGCACCAAGGGCCCGCGTGTCACGGGTCAAGTGTCGATCCCCGGGCGTTTCTTAGTCTACATGCCCACCGCCTCCAAAATCGGAGTAAGCAGAAAGATCGCCGCTCGCGACGAACGTGCTCGTTTACGTAAGGCGTTACGAGAGATCGTTCCCGAAGGCGCCGGCGGGATCATCGTACGCACGGTTGCCGAAGACATCGACGAAGATCTGTTGAAGCGCGAGTTAAAAACGTTGCTCACGCTGTGGCGGCGGATTGAGAAAAAACAGGCGAAATTGGAACCGCCGGTGCTCTTACACGAAGAGTCTTCGCTGACAAGTGGCATCATCAGGGACCTGTTCAGCGATAAAGTCGATAGTCTGCATATCGATTCTAGGCCGTTGCATGGAGAGATCGTGAAGTATTTACGACAAGTCGATCCGTCTCTGTTGGATCGTGTAAAATTGTTCAAGGATTCGCGATCGCTCTTTGATGCGTGGGATGTCGAATCTGAAATCCACCAGCTCTTTAAAGGTCGGGTGGAGTTACCTACTGGTGGTTACCTGATCATAGAGCAGACCGAAGCGCTTGTTTCCATTGATGTCAACACGGGACGTTACACGGGCAAGAGGGATCCCGAAAAGACAATACTCAAGACCAACATGGAGGCGGCTCGTGAAGTTTCGCGTCAGCTTCGGCTGCGTGATGTTGGCGGTATCATAGTCATTGATTTCATCGATATGGAGGCGCAAGCAAATCGTGACCGCGTGGTAAACGAGTTGCGGTCTCACATGGCACAAGATCGCGCCCGCACCCGAGTCTACGACGTTTCCGATTTGGGTCTTGTCGAAATGACCCGGCAACGGGTCCGACCGTCGCTCATGGCGTCTATGACGGGTCCGTGTTCTGGCTGTATTGGCACCGGACGCGTGTTCCGACCGGAGGTTGTGGTCCGTCTATTGGATCGGTCCATGCGGCGTGTTGCGAACGAGGACAAGGAACGCCAGGTGTTGGTGCGTTTGCATCCAGAAGTCGCGCTGTATCTGCTGGAAGACGAACCTGAATTCGTGAAGCATCTAACCAAAGATACGCGACTCGATGTCGAGTTGCGGGATGATCCAACGGTACCGATCGACGCTTTCAGATTGGTGTCGCAACCGGCGGGTCGGGATGTTACGGAGAAGTACGCGTTAGCGTAGCAGAGCGAAGCTCTGTTACGCTGCCGCGTACTTCAGCTGCCCGCTACCCGCTGCCCGCTCTTTCGTCCGAAAAACCGTGGAGCAACACAAATTCTCGATTAGCCGTAGATATCGGTTGACGAAAACTCCCGTGCTAACAATTCTTGCGGGCAGCGGGTAGCACGCGCCTTCCATGTCAAACAACAGAGGGAACACCATGGGCATCGCGCCTCTCAAATGTCTTTCCGCGCCCACCATGCGCCAAACATTTCTTGCCATCGTGATGCCTTTACACCTGGGAGCCGTGCAGGCAGTCGATACCACCATCCAAACTCCCGCCGAACGATCCAATTTCGAATCGTACACGTCCTACGACGAGATGATGACCTACCTGCAGGATGTGCAGGGGCGCAGTACCGAAATGAAGTTGGGCATCTACGGGGAAACATGGAGTGGGCGTGAACTGCCGTACGCGGTATTCAGCCGCCCATCGATCAGTCAACCATGGGAAGCGGCCGCCCTTGGACGACCCGTCATAGTCCTCAACGCAAATGTGCATGGCGGCGAGCGCACGCTCCGTGAGTCACTGCTCATACTCGTGCGAGAATTGTCCACGCCGGGGACTGAAGCAAACGCGTTGCTCGATCATCTCGTCATTGTCGTCGCACCTCAGATTAACCCAGACGGGTTTGAGGCAACTGCCCGCGGCACACGTGGGAACTCGTGGGGCATTGACATGAACCGCGATTGGATCAAGCTCGAACAGGCCGCGCTGGCCGCGTACGCGCAAAATGTCATTCACCGATGGAATCCCCACCTATTTGTCGATGGACACAATGGCGGACGATACCCGTACAACTTGAACTATCAATGTCCCAGTAACGCAGAGCCCGACCAGCGCATCACGCTTTTGTGCGATCATGGCATTTTTCCGGTCATCGACGCTCGCTTGGAGGCTGAGGGGTACAAGTCGTGGTTTTATGCACGTGGAACCGAGACGGCGTGGTTTGGCGGGGGATCGGATGCGCGAATTGGTCGGAACTACGGTGGCTTTGCCAACACAGTTTCTATTTTATTTGAGTCACCAACCAGTCAACCGTTGTCCGATGGTGTGCGCTCAGGGGTTCTAGGATTCAAGGCGGTCTTGGAATATGCGCGGGATCACTCAGATGAACTGATGGAGGTGGTGAATCGCGCAAGACGCGAAACCATCGAGATGGGACGGTCCGCAGAAGGCGATGTCGTCGTCCAGATGACGTACGCTCCAGAAGATTATTCGGTTACCTACGAGATTGGCGTCGGGAGTTCAGACGAGCGTAGCACGATAACGGTGCAAAGCGACAGTCTCATGAAGAGACCCGTTGCGACACAGGTGCGGCCGCGACCCTACGCATATTTGCTGCCACGCGACGCGCTTGAAGCCGTTGCAATGCTGCGCCGGCACAACATCATGGTTGAGTCTCCAGCGGATGTTTCCGCGTGGCACATTCGTCGTCCAAACTGGCCAGATGTTAGGGCGCATCGTATCGCACATGTTAGAACCGGAGACCAATGACAATGTCATCTACTGGAATACGTTGGATGCGTTGCTCCCCCGCCCAACGGGCGAGGATCCGCAGGACGAGCCGCAGTTCGTTCCGATCT
Organism: Gemmatimonadota bacterium; assembly: GCA_036679565.1. Lineage (GTDB taxonomy): Bacteria > Gemmatimonadota > Gemmatimonadetes > Gemmatimonadales > GWC2-71-9 > JAZDDC01. The sequence goes on along the minus strand of JAZDDC010000197.1, from coordinate 13,778 downwards.
TCAAGTTGATGCGGGCCACGCCGTTGCCGACTCGAATGGTGCCGTGAACCCGCTTACCGCTTCCCCCGAGGGGTAGTCCCCACGCCCGCTCGTCCGCGGGCGATGCTCGACAGCTCTAGCCGGAATGTTTCAATCTGGGCTATTATGGTTGGGTGAAGCGTTTCGGACTGAACATAGGGGGATGGATGAGTAAGGGTCGAGAGGATCTCCACCGTTTGACGGGCGCGTTAAACACCTTCGAGGATGCGATCATCAGGCGGGAACATAAAAAGCTGCTGGAGAGCAAGATTCCGCTCCAGCAAGATGTCGATCGAGCCCACAAAGGTGTCGTAAACGTTGTGGTCGAACTGGTAACGGAAGCTAAGTTAGCGCCCCAAGAATAAAATAACGATACACGGGTTTCAACGCCCGCGTACTGTCACTTTTACGGGCCCACGGGCATTGCAACATTCTGCATCCATCATTGTCGTGGGTAGAATTGCAACGTTGTCCATGCGTCTACGTTTTGTCCGCGCCTGCGGGCGGCGCCGAAACGAAGGCCTCTCGCAAATTCCCTCGCCAAGACCGTAAAAGCTTGCACGTCTGACGGTCTGGTGATTTGCACTTGACCTACCACGCCGTCTGATCGCACAAGGACCGCGAGTTCGGCCGAAAGTGTGGGTGTCGTTTTGACCGTTGCGTCGAGCGGAACGAATAGATTCTGCTCACCGGTCAGCACAGGTTGTTCGTCAAAACACTCTTCAAGCACGTTATAATTTTCGTCAGGCCTGTCGCAATGGCTTGTTTTGACCATTTGCACGTGATGCCGGACCACTCGACCCGCCGTCACGATAATTTCCATATTGTATGTCGCAAATCCGAGGGCCACGAGCGACAATCGATGGGCACCCTCGGTTAACTCGTGTCGTACTCCAAATCTCGGTTCACCATCAATGCGCAACGATCCGCGGCGCCCGCCTTCCACGAGCAGAACACCGGTTCGCTGTTGGGAAAACTCAATCGCCGAATCTGTTCCCAACAAGATGAGACTGTTGGTCGGCAATATCGGCCCAGCGCTGTCAAAATATGCCAGCGTTGACGTCCGTAATGAGTCGCTGGTCATAGAAAAGTCGTCAACGTCACTCGATGCGGTGGGCAACTCCTGGGACAGAATGTTCGGTGTTGACGTCGTGGAAGAATCGATGATCGAATTGACAGGATGTGGAGGGTCACCGAGCCACGGGAGGCGTGCAAGACCGGTCTTAACCGATTCACGAGTCTGCAACAACGCTGGTCCAAGCCCACCCGCGTCCTGTATGTACAGATAACCGCCGCCACCCACACCGCCCAGCAACAACACGGCCATCGCAGCCGGACCGATGCCGGATTTAGACTGTTGTCTTCGCCTCGGCCGCCGCAAACCGCCGCTGATCCCGGCACGCGGGATCGGGGTGGTTGGCGTTGTCTTGATTGGCATCGCCGCCACACGTGGCACGGCTGACACCGCGGGCATGGCGTCCACTACGGTGACGGCCGTCGAACGTGATGTGAACGTGCGATCGGTTGACGCGCCCGTCGATAGGTCCTTGATAAGTGCGTTTGTGTCGGGGTAACGATCGCTTGGTTCCTTTGCCATCATCCGCGCAACGATCTTAAACAGTGCGCGGTGTGCTTCGGTTTTCAACGGTGGGTTTGGCAATGGCTCGGTGACATGTTTGTACCCAATGGCAAACGAATCCTCGCCCGCGAATGGCAAATCCTTGGTGATACACTGGTATGCCACCACGCCGAGTGAGTAGATATCGCTGCGGCCGTCCAGCGGTTTGGCGCGGAACTGCTCCGGGCTCATGTAGTACGGAGTTCCGATAGCCATCCCCGTGCCCGTTAGGTTGCCGCCAGACGCGGCGCGGGCTATGCCGAAGTCGCACACAACAACTTCCCCGGACTCCTTGAACATCACGTTATCAGGTTTGACGTCGCGGTGGACCACGCCGTGCTGATGTGCGTATCCAAGGGCCTCTGCGCATTCCTTGAGAATGCGACGAATGTCGTCGGGGGCCATTGTTCCCGTCTCAACGATGAGTTCGGCCAGTGAGGGACCCCTGAGGTAACGCATCGTGAAGTAGATGACATCGCCCGAACGACCCACCCGGTATACGGGAACGATGTTCGAGTGCTCGAGTCTGGCAGCTATCCGCGCTTCGTTGGTGAAGCGTTGAACGAGACCATCGTCGTGAACGTGAGGGAAGGGCAGGACCTTGAGCGCCACCTGACGTTTGAGGCTCTTTTCCATTGCCCGAAACACGAGACCCATGCCACCGCGGCCGATCTGCTCTTTGACGTCGTAGTCACCCCGTAATGCATCACGGACGATGTCCAGCGCTGGCCGCTTGGCGTGTTCGTCCAACGCCGTGAGCAACGCAGTCGCGCCAAGGTCGTGGCCGCATGCGGCACAGAAACTGTCGCCTTGTGAGAAGGTGGCACCGCACTGCCTACACAACATTGCTATCGGACCCCTGGGTTCACATTGGAGCAATATAGGCGATCCACGGCCCATCCTGGCGACGATACGGGCATCCCGGCCAAGGATCCCATTCGCGCCCGACTGCTCCCTCATGTACATAATCGGCCGCTGCCTAGAAAGTTGCCAATCGCGATGGCTTTTCCCACCGAGGATGACGTTTCCCGACGGCCCGGCGCTACTGCGGCAACCTTTTGGTAGGTCGTTGGTACTAAAGATGTTTGGGCGATGTTCGCATTCGCAAAGGCCTGTGATCTCGGACTGGGCCCGCTACATTCCTGGTCCCGGTCGAGCGACCGGCGGTAGTTGCGCCCTGGAGTTCGGTAAATATTCGGTGTTTTCACCAGCAACATTCAATCGATGCGCAATCGACCAACCGAGCGGATCCTCATTGATGACAGTACACGTGCGCGACAACCGTTGTTCGATGGCCGTCGTCCTTTTGGCGGTCGCCGGCCTGGTCAACCTGCGGTCCGAACCTTCAGCCGCACGGCAACGTAGCCGTGTCCCACCGGATACCGCTCAAACGGATTCAACCGTAGCCGTTCGCCTGGGCGAGATCGTGGTGTTGGCGGCCGCTGAGGCCACGGTGATTCCAGCGTACACGGAAGGTCGCATCGATCTAGCACGAATTGTACGACGCGATGCTGCAGTTGTGGCTGATTTCGCTCGATTGATACCCGCCGCCCACATTCAGACCAACTCCCGTGGCGAGACACTGGTGTACCTTCGCAACGCGGGCGAACGGCAGGTTGCTGTCTTTTTCGATGGTGCCCTGTTGAACATCCCGTGGGATAATCGCGTCGATTTGAGTTTGGTGCCGGCCACTGTGGTCGGAGGAATGACGGTTGCCAAGGGCGTACCTCCCATAGAGTACGGCACGAATGTGCTGGGTGGAGCGGTCAACCTGATCTCTCGGTTTGCTCAAGGCCCATGGTCGGAGACTGAGATTGTCAGTCGTTACGGTACACAGGACCGGCAAGCCTTATCGGTCACGCATCGCGCTCACCTCGGCAACTTCAACGTGACGGGCGCGTTTTCCTACACGGCCGTTGATGGCATCCCGGTTCCTGACAACGCCGGGCTTCGTTTTTCGCAACCACGGGGCCAACTGCGCACGAATACGGATTCCCGGATCGCGAACGTATTTGCGAAAGCGGCATACGATTTCGGATCTGGCACTAGTGCAGGATTGGCGGTGATCCATGTCGATGCGAGCAAGGGCATTGCACCGGAGGGACACCTCGATCCCGCCACCTCCCGGGTGAGGTTTTGGCGATACCCGGACTGGCGCAACTCGATGGTCATTGTGAACGGCCAAGGCCTGGTAGGAAGTACCATCTGGAAGGGTGCGGCTTGGGCGAACGTCTTCGGTCAGACGATCGAATCGTATGGATCGGCCACGTATGACGCTATCGAATCGACACAGGAAGATGACGATCTTACGTTCGGAACTCGTTTTACGGTTGCGCGCGAATTTGGTCCCGGAACGATCAAGGTCGCATTTAACGCCCTGACGTCCAATCACGATCAACACGACGTCGAACTGAACGACGTGGGAATCCCCGAACCCGGTGTTGTGTTTCCTCGGCTTGAATATCAGCAGCAGCTGTTGAGTACGGGTCTGGAATATGCTTTCACGGCGGCCACCGATTGGTCGGTAACATTGGGCGCGGCATTCGACGCAATGTTTACTCCCAAGACGGGTGATAAACCCGCGCAAGACCCGTTCACCGACTACAGCTTAACCGCCGGTATTGCCCGGCGTTTTGATACCGGATGGTTCGTACGCGCTGCCGCTGGACGGAAGACCCGGTTTCCCACCATGCGTGAGTTGTTTGGTGTCGCGTTGAATCGGTTTGTGATCAATCCCGATCTCATCGCCGAATCTTCCACGTTGGTAGAGGTAGCCCTCGGATTCGAGGGAGAAAAAGTCAGTGGGGAGATAGTGCCGTTTGGCACGTTTACCTCAAATACCATCGATCAACGAAACGTGTTATTGCAAGGCGAAACACGAACACGTCGTCAACGAATCAACACCGTTGGTAGCCGTGTGCTCGGTGTCGAGTGGGTCGGAACGGCTCGGCCAGCCGACCACCTCACGTTTCAAGCGCATCTTACTTTAATGAGCATAGTTCGCCTACAGGATGACGCGACTGAGCCCAGCAGGTTGTCCGAAAAACCTAACGCCATTGGGCGTGCCAGTGTCGTGTACCACCGGCTCTCGGGGTTTTCCTTTGACGTCGAAACGGTCTATACTGGTCGTGCCTACTCGCTGAACGATCAGGATCAGTTCGCCGCACTCTCTCCATCAATGCTGTTAAACATTCGCGTAAGCCAAGAGTTTGATGTCGGCCCATCAAGTGCCATAGAATTTTTCGCACGCGCGAACAACGTCACCGATGAAGCCTTGGTGCCACAGTTGGGGTTGCCGGAGGCCGGACGTCAGGTACAGGGCGGAATGAAAGTGAGTTTTTAACACGTGCCGTATCAACGCTCAACGCTCAACACTCAATGTTTAACGCTCGACATCAACACTCAACGTGCGCAACACTCAGCGTCAACGTTCGACGTTCAGCGTTCGCCGTTCCGCCTGCTGCTAGCATTCGCGATGGTAGTACTCCCATTTGACGTGGCTGCACAATCTTTTGTGCTGCGGCCTGATCGTGTTTATGACGGTAACGAAATGCACGAGGGTTGGGTGGTTGTGACGACAGGGGACAGAATCGTGGCGGTTGGTCCGGGCTCCTCAACGGAAGTACCACGTGGCGCAACAGAGATGCGATTTGCCGGCGCCACGCTGTTACCCGGTTTGATCGAGGGTCATTCGCACATGCTCTTGCACCCGTACGACGAAACGTCGTGGACGGACCAGGTTCTCAGGGAATCGTTGGGTGAACGAACAATCCGCGCGGCCGTTCATGCCGAAGCGACGTTGATGGCTGGTATCACCACCGCACGTGACCTCGGGTCCGAAGGCGCAGGTTATGCGGATATCGGACTGAGAGACGCAATTGAGAAGGGTGTGATCCCCGGGCCACGTCTCATCGTGGCGGGTCCGGCTATCGTGGCAACCGGTAGTTACAACCCAAAAGGGGCGCCTGAGTTGGCCTTCCCGAAAGGTGCGGAGGAGGCGGACGGGTATGACGACCTCATTCGCGTAACACGCGACCAGATCGGTAGAGGTGCGGATTTCATCAAAGTGTACGCCGACTATCGATGGGGCCCCAGTCGTACCGCTCAGCCTACCTTCACGTTAGATGAGCTGGAGCGGATCGTCGCCGTGGCCGCCAGTTCGGGTCGTGTCGTTGTCGCGCACGCGGCTACCGCCGAAGGCATGCGGCGGGCAACGCTCGCCGGCGTCCGAACCATCGAACATGGTGATGGCGCGGACCTCGCCACGTACCAATTGATGGTGGAACACAATGTGGCGCTTTGTCCTACGATCGCTGCCGGCGACGCGATCTCGCAGTACAACGGGTGGCGCAAGGGTGTGGACCCCGAGCCGGAACGCATCCGGCGTAAACGGGAAAGTGTGCGCCAGGCGCTGGCCGCAGGCGTTGAATTATGTTTTGGGGGAGACGTTGGTGTGTACTCGCACGGTGACAATGTGCGCGAGCTTGAAATGATGGTCGACTATGGGATGACCACGCAAGACGCGTTGCACGCAGCTACGGGCGGAAACGCCTCGATCTTTGGCATTGACGACACCGTGGGTTTTGTGCGCGAAGGCATGCTTGCCGATCTCATTGCGGTTCGCGGCGACCCCACATCGGACATTACATCACTCCGCAATGTCATATTCGTTATGAAGGGTGGGGAGGTGTTCCGCGGGAACTGACATGGGGCCAGGTCGTGGACTTGACCGGGTCTCAGAAACGCTTCGAATCCTGCTTGTTACGCGGTAGCCGGATATACGCTGATTTTCAAACGACGTTTGTCTTTGTGTTCAAATTTGACGATGCCGTCGATCAGAGTGAAGAGCGTGTCATCTTTAGCACGCCGCACGTTGTTGCCCGGATGGACTTTTGTACCTCGTTGCCGTATCAAGATGTTGCCCGCCCGAACGTTCTCGCCACCGAAACGCTTCACACCAAGATATTGCGCATTGGAGTCCCGTCCGTTCCTGCTGGACCCTACGCCTTTCTTATGTGCCATCTGCTAGCCGACCTTTACGTCCGTAATCATGATTTCAGTATACTTCTGCCGATGTCCCGTTTTCTTGCGATAGTTCTTGCGCCGCTTGAAACGAAACACGTATAGCTTCTTCCCCGCCACATGACCCAGGACTTCGCCGGTTACCTTGGCGCCCTTTACCGTGGGTGTTCCTGTGTTGACCTTTTCTCCATCGCTGGAGAGTAGGACTTCATCGAAGCTCACCTTTGAACCAGGCTCCACGTCCATCAGCGGAATCTGGATCTGCTGGCCCATTTCGGCGCGATATTGCTGGCCACGGGTCTTAAAAATCGCGTATGACATAGCCTAGAAGCTTAGGCGAAGGGTGGCATTCGTGCAAGTACACCGGTCGCCACCGCGTGTGTGCTGGGGCCCGTGAGGCGTGTGTTCGGTTCAAACAGCATATTTTCCCGGCTCCACGAGGTTAGACTGATTGGGTCCGTTTCTTGACGAAGAAGTGCCAACTTCCTTGGCGAACAAACAGATGATTGGACCGCCATGATTTTCAGGAAAGTATCGGTGGCTGTCACTGTAGCGTTGGCTGCAGCGTGCGCGGGATCTGGTAAGCCGGAATCTACCCCGCAGGTGCCGGGGCCTGTAATCGGCTCCATTGAGCCCACATCGGGCTGGGCGGGCACGTCGTACCCGCTTGAGGTTGTCATTGCGGGCCGCGGATTCTCAGATCGCGGAAACGTCGTCCACTTCGGCGGCATTTCCATCGTCGATCTGCCCTCCACCGATGGCGGCACCCGAATCGTGTTTCAGGCACCGAAACAGAGTCCCGGCACGGGTGGAGCCGCACCGATGGTTCTCCTCCCGGGTCAGTACCCCATCACCGTTACCACCTCCGCCGGCACCTCGGCGCCGGTTGACTTTGAACTTGTGCGCGGCGACTTGAACTTTGACTGATTTCCGCGGCCGTATCAAAATTGGTGTGAGCCCAACGCGGGCCCAATCGGTGGTTCTCAGAGCCGCGGCTTTGGTCCTTTTGGCAATGCCGCAGACGGTGTGGTCCGCCGTCGCGCAGGACATCACCGATACACCTCGACGACGTTGGGAGTTCTTCCGGTCACAACGGGCGTATCCGTTTAACCAAATTCCCGCCGGTGCACTGCAGACGGCTCGCCGCCAGGCGGCCGCCATCACGTTCAGTGCGCCACCACCCATCTCCGGAACCCAATGGCAATCGCTCGGGCCGGAGGGCATTCCCATATCGCTGCAATCCACCGGGCGGTTGGTGGCTATTGCGGTCGATCCAACGGACTCGAACATCATATACGTCGGAGGCGCGCAGGGCGGGGTATGGAAGACCGTCGATGGCGGCACTTCGTGGACCCCCATGACCGACGGGGAGTGTTCTTTGGCGATGGGTTCGATAGCGATCGACCCCGTCAATCCGAACATCATCTATGCGGGTACCGGCGAACAGCACTTTTCTGGTGACAGCTATTACGGTTGTGGTGTACTGCGAAGTGACGACGGAGGATCTACGTGGGTCAGTCTTGGAACCACGATCTTTCGAACCAGTAGTGGCGGGGCCAAAATCGCTCGGGTCGTCATCGACCCCGCAACGGCCGGTTCCTCAACGGCGACTACCGTGTTGGTTGCGAGTGATTTTGGATTGTTCCGATCCACAAATAGCGGCGTAAGCTGGACCGAAGTGCTGGGCGGCATTGCCACCGACTTAGTGCAAGATCCGGTCACGCCTGCGATTCATTTTGCGGCGGTGCGTAGCGACGGAGTGTACCGAAGTACCAACGGAGGCTTGACGTGGACACGTCAATCGACGGGTCTCCCCACGACCGATGTAGCGAGGATCAACCTAGCGCTCGCTCCCTCTGATCCGGCCACGCTTTACGCAAGCATTCAAAGATCAAGTGCCGGGGATCTCCTCGGCATTTACAAGACGACAAACGGTGGATCCTTGTGGATAGCGTCCGTTGCATCAGGTGCATCATGCTCAACCCAATGTTGGTATGACATGACGCTCGCTGTACATCCGAGTAGCGCGGACACGGTCTATTTTGGCGGCGTCAGTCTTTTCAAATCAAGCAACGGCGGTGCGACGTTTACCTCCGTCACCAACGGAGTTCATGTGGATCAGCACATCCTTATGTTCGACCCCAACGACGCAAACACATTGTACGCCGGAAACGATGGGGGAATTTACCGCACGACGAACGGTGCCGCGTCGTGGACAACGCTAAACACGAATCTCGCGCTGACTCAGTTTTACAGCGGTGTTTCGCTTCACCCGACAGACCCGACATTCATACTGGCGGGTACCCAGGACAACGGAACGCTCAGCTATAGAGGTGCGCCGATTTGGACGGCGGAGTTTGGTGGAGATGGCGGCTACACCGCCATTGACAGGAACGATCCCACTATTCAATACCTCGAGACACAGTGGACGGCGGGGAGTGGGTTCTCTGGGCCGAGGAGATCGGACGGTCTCGGTTTTGCTCGGAAAGTAAACGGCATTGATATCAATGAGAGTGCACTGTTCATCCCGCCCCTCGTGATGGATCCGACAAATTCCAGCATTTTGTATTTTGGTACGTCCCGACTGTATCGCACCACGAACCGTGGAGACATTTGGAATGCATTCAACCTTAGCTTAACAGGTGGCGACGTCGTGTCGGCCATTGCGGCGGCGGACACGAGTACGATTTACGCCGGGTCCAGCGGTGGTGCGGTTAACGTGACGCTCGATGGCGGAGCGACTTGGCTCAATCGAGACGCCGGTCTACCTCAGCGATTCGTGACGGACCTCGCCGTCGATCGCACCAATCCACAGGTCGCGTACGTCGTGTTCTCAGGCTTTCTCACCAACCACGTTTACCGTACGATAAACGGTGGTGTAACCTGGCAGAGTATCGACGGGAATTTGCCGGATGCACCGGTGAATGCCGTGTTGTTAGATCCGGGCAATCCAGCGGGCCTGTTCGTGGGCACGGACCTCGGCGTTTATGTCACGACAAATGGCGGTGTGACCTGGGCGCCATTCAATAATGGGTTGCCAAATGTTGCAGTGTTCGATTTGGTGTATAACGCCGAAACGGGAACGTTAGCTGCAGCCACGCACGGTCGCGGGATGTTCGGCCTCCAAATGGCGACGGCGATTTTTCTAGAGGTGACACCGGTTTCACGAGCAGACACGTCGCGAGACAATTCCACCGAACTGATCCCTGATTCGGTTCGCGTGGTCGTGGGCGGCACCGGTGGTTCTGCCGTTTCATGGTCCGCAACGACCAGTCCAGGCGGGTGGCTGACACTGACAAATGCGACCGGTGTTGGAATCGGTTCAATGAATTGGACTCGTGATCCCAGCGGACTTCCGGTTGGAACGTATGTCGATACGGTCACGGTGACAGCGGTGGGCGCGGTTGGCAGTCCGGCCCAGATAGTTGATACGCTTGTGGTATTGCAGTTCATCAATTTGGCGCTTGCACCAACGAGTCGGTCAGCTGTAACGCAAGAGGACAGCGAGACACCCACACTTGACTCGGCAAGTGTTGTGCTAACGGGTACTGATCCTGCCAGCGCCGCATGGACGGCAACAAATGTTGGCGGCTGGAACACGGTGACCACCGCGTCCGGTACTGGCCCGGGAACTGTACGATGGAGCCGAGACGCAACGGGTTTGGCCGCGGGAATTCACGTGGACACGATAACGGTCACGTCGGTGGGTGCAATCGGAAGTCCTGCCATCGTTGTCGATACGCTTACCGTGCTTGGTGCATTGGCCATATCCGTGACGCCTACGAGTCGTTCTCATATGGCATTCGCTCGAGACGTCGAACTGCAACTGGACTCAGCTGATGTGATGCCGACTGGTTTCGGTTCGGACGCGGAGACGTGGACGGCAACCGGCGGGTCGAGCCCTTGGCTTACACTCACAGCGGCTTCGGGGCAGGGCGCCGGCGCAATCATGTGGTCCGTAGACCCGACCGGTCTTCCACCGGAAATCTATGTTGACACGATCACGGTTTCCCTCCCCGGCGCGGCGGCGCCAGCGTTGTTGTTGGACACGTTGCGTATCCTGTCCGTGCCAATAACGATTGGTGAAGCGGCCGATGCGCTTTTGAACGCAACCAATGTCACCAGTGCACAATCGGACTATTTGGATTCGCGTGGCAACGCTGATGGGATTTACAACCTCGGCGATTTTCTGGCGTTACTCGATCGGTTGACCACCGCCGCCAACGTCATCTCCACCACGCCAGTCAGTCCTGCGTCAGTTGGTGTGAAACTAGAACCGGATTCAACGTCCGCGGGAAGGAGGCCGCGATGAAAACGCCAGCGTTTGTGTTTCCACAATTCCGACGTGCGATGCAACTCGCGGCCATTGTCGCGACGGGCGCGTGTGGCAACAACGGGACAGGACCGGGGAATGAAGACCCGGGCTTTGTCCGCGTAAGTGTGACGGGCCCGGCAACGCCCAACGTTGCCTTCAAGCTGAGAATCGCTGGTGGAGCGGTGGATTCTGCGCGTGTCGGCGGCGGGACGCTTTTTTTCGAGACGTTAGGGCCTGCGCTGCATCGTGCCATCGTGGTCGGGACTGCGGATCGGACACGGTTGTTGGAGTTCTGGATGGCCGACCGTAACCTGCTGGACTCGTTGGGTGTCAACATCGAGGAAGTTGCCGCGACCGGTACGTACGAACAACGGTCGGTTGCCGGTTACGCTGCCATTGTAGGCAGATAGACACCGCTGCCTGCTACCCGCTACCCGCTTTTTCAGCTGCACCACCGTCTATCCTAGCGGGAGCTGGCAGCCGGTAGCTGGCAGCCGGTAGCTCTCTTACCTCGGCGTTACCAACACAAATTCGAGCGGTTGCCCAACAATCGCCATCTTGACCAAGTGACGGTTTCCGTCTTTGGCTACCCAGTATGTCAACGGTGCCGCGGCTCCGGTCATATGCACGATCCACGTGTCATACGTGCCGGCCGGTACAGTCACCGAACCGCCATCTTGGACGGCCAGCGTTATGATGGAGACGACACCCTGATTCGCGTCGTACGCATTGGTCGTGATCGTGGCGCCTTCGGTCAAGGGAAGGGCTCCTGCAAATGTCTGGAGCATGTTGTCGTCAATGACGTGTTCGACCACAGTCGTGTCTACCACAGCCTCTCTGCGCCCACCGGTGGGCTGCGGCACGCTAACCTCGCCCGTGATGTGCCCGTTGTCGTATGTCAGGTGGACCTCCGACGATGCGCCTTGCAGTTGCCCGGTTTGATCAAATGACAACGGCCGCATGGTTACGCTGTCCACCGTCAATGTCGAGGTCTGGTTTCCAATGGGGCCGAGCGAGAGCGCCGACGTCACGATGATCACAGAACGTCCATCTTGGTCCGCCATCTGATAATCTCGTGTGAGAAAACCAAACTCGTTTCCTTGGACGAGAACGGAGAACGAATCGACACCTGCCACGACGTGGGAGAAATCGAACGCAAGTGGACCAACGTCCGGGTAGAGATCGGCTGGAGTGAGTTCTTTTCCCTCAGTATCGATGATGCGAGTTGGCGCGATGGCGGCAAGTTTGTCATAGATCGCAGCGCCGTCTCCCACCACGACGATCACGGATGAGTCGGGTCGCATGAGACGGCCGGATACATCGAGAACGTCGTCGGAAGACACAGCCGCCAGACGCTCGCGATACGTTTGCAGGTATTGGTCTTCCAGATTCAAAAGTCTGGTATTGCGAACCTGTGACGCAATTTGTTGTGGTGTCTCGATCTGACGCGGAAAGCTCCCAAGGAGATTCCCCTTTGCCGCGTCCAATTCTTCTTCGCTTACAGCTTCAGTACGCATGCGGTGGATTTGCGCGATCAATTCGACGAGCGCACTGTCCGTCACTTCCGTCCTTACTTCGGCCGTCGCTTGAAAACGCGCCACATCAACCGGGCGGTTGTGATTGGAATAGGCGCCATACGTCCAGCCTTTGTCCTCTCGCAAGATTTGAAACAGACGCGCATCCGACCCACCACCCAGGATCTTGTTGGCAATGACCGCCTCGTAATAGTCCGGGTCTCCGGGCCGCATGGTCAGATTTCCGACGGTAATGTTCGATTGCGGTGAGTTAGGCCGGTTGACAAGAATTATCTCTGTGGCTCTTGGTTGTGGCGGATTTGTAATCGGTCGGTCGGGTCCCGTCCCGGTCCATTCGCCAAAATACCGGTCCGCGAGCCGAGTGCCGTCCGATTCGGTAATGTCGCCAGCCAAAACCAGGACTGCGCCACGTGGACGGAGATGCCCGGACACGAACTGTAAGACGTCGTTTCGCGAAATCGCCGTGACGGTGGCCGAGGTGCCGGTACGCCCGTACGGGTGATCACCGTACAGTGCTTCATTGAAGAACTTGCTGGCTAGAAAAGCAGGTTGCGACTCCTGACCACGTAGCGCGGACAACATACGTGTGCGTGTTAACTCGACCTCCTCCTCCGGAAAAGTCGAATTCCGCACCACGTCGGCGATCAACTCGAATGCAAGTTCTGTGTGCTCGGTCAATACGGTGGTCGAAACACCGAAGAAGTCCGCACCGGCGTTCACATTCAACGATGACCCAGTACCCTCGATTTGCTCCGCAATCTCGTCGGCAGTGCGGTTCGTTGTGCCACGTAGCAGCAGATCGGCCGCCAACGCAGCCGTTCCTTCTTTGCCAACTGGTTCATACGTGGACCCGCCTTGCATGGTCAACCATACAGTGGTCACAGGAAGTTCATGATTCTCGACGAGGACGATTCGCAGACCGTTGTCGAGCGACACTTCCGTGAACGGTGGGAGCTGCAGTTCCCTCAACGGTCCTGGCGGTGGTGGTGTGGTGGGGTATTGAGCCTTGGCCTCCCCGGCGACCAATGGTGCGACGGACAGCACGAATACTGAGCGAACGATATTGGACATCGTCGGTTTCATGATAGAATCTCCCAAACCTGCGTTATGGTACCGGCGTTTCCGTAGCGGTCGCTGGAACAACGGTGATCGTAAGTGAGTTCTCGCGAGTCAGATACTTTCTGGCCACGCGAAGCATGTCGTCAGCCGTAACGTCCATGTATCCGTCTAAGTCGGTGTACATGTCGGCGAGCGAATCGTGAAAATGGGC
>JAZDDC010000196.1:0-3059 GCA_036679565.1 Gemmatimonadota bacterium | reverse complement strand
ACTTTTCACGATCGGATGGCGTCCGGTGTCATTACAAGAGTAGTCTGCTCACAACCCAACAATTGTTGGGCTTTCGCCCAAGGTGCGTTTCCTTCGGGACAGTGCTGGGAAGGTCGTGGCGCTCGACTTCAGCAATCCGGTGCTCCGCAGGATCAACTTCACGCGAGTGAGCGACCGCAACAGTGTCCAGTAGCGCCAGAGGTGACTGAATTCAGTCCCGACCGATTTAGTCACTGCACTGACACTGGCCGCTCGCCACAGTGCTCGGTTTGCTCTTCACGCGGTGTGTCTGGAGAGCGCCTTCAAAACTCACACTTATCAGGCACGCGTGCGCTCGAACGCAACTACGTGCATTTCAGAAGCGGCGACGACGTATCGGCCGCCGGATTGCGCCGCGCCAGGACGCCAACCACAAGCCGACCTCAGCGCAGCGATTGCCTAACACGGATTTGCTGCTGACGCGGTAGGGAGAAGTGCTCGCGCGGGATGCGCTCGAAGACCATTAGGCGGCCTTCCATGTTTGGCCTAATTCTATGGTCTATCCCGGCTCGAAGGAGGGCAACCGGTATCTCAAGCTGGCCTTTAGCCATGCCGGCGTCCGCGCCGTCCAGTACTACCCAGAAATTCGGGCGTTCTATCGCGCCAAAACCAAACGCAAACCGGTCAAGGTCACCCGCACGCTCGTCGCCCTTGAACGCGCGCGCATTGTCTACCATGTGCTCCAGACCGGGGAACCCTTTCACGGGCGGTTCAAAAACCAACCGCTCCGGCGCACGAAACAGTTGCAGTGGCCCCGCCTCGCAAGCCCACGTGCCTAACTGAGTCCGTGTCCATGCGAACTCACGGGACTTGATTGGGAAGCCAGGCGGCGTGACCGACCCTCAGTGTTGTACTACAAATCAGGCAGCCCAAGAATGTGCCCGAACTCGTGCGCAATCGTCGTAACCGTCTGCACTGTTCCCTGACAGCGGACAGCCGCTTGCACGATGTAGTCGTTGGCCTGAATCGGTTGGCCGTTGGCGCCCACGTCATCACTCACGTACGGCTGACCCGTCAAGGCCTCCACTCGCCCACGGTGCGCCCAGATCGTGGGTCCCTGCCCTGCACAGGTGATGGACGCTTCCAGAATTCTACCGACAACGCATCGACAAACCCGTCATCGTCCCCCGAGTTCGCAACACCGTCGGGCCCGTCATTGTCGAATTGTCCGAAGTCGAGGGTTACGTCTGCCAGAGACAATGCTTGCACCAAATAGTCTCCGGTCCTTGCATGTTCGACGGGCCATCGGACGAATTCCAGCCGATAACCACCCAATAACGAGATCACGCGATCCTCCGAGTCGATAACCTCGAGAACGACCCCCGTCGGTTCCGCACCATCGATCAGTTGAACACCAAAATCCAATGAGCCAGGTTGGTCAAGCAAGATCACAACACGCAAGACGTTGCCATTCTGTCTTGGCACAACATCCCCATCGCTGAGAATCACTTCGGCAATACCGGTTAGCTCGAGCAGAGCGCCCGCTACATCGGAACCAGGAGTCACCAACGTCACGATCGCATCACCCAACGGTTCGGGATCAAGGATCTCATCCGAATCACTCGAACCGACTAGGAGCACCAAACCTACAGACACCGCACGAACGACACGGCGAGTAAAGGCTTTACGTTTCATATTGGTTCCCAGGTGAGCATGACGCAAACTCAACACTCGACACTCAATATCGACTCTCAAGGGTCGGTAACCGTGAATGTTGAGCTTTTACGTATAACGATCCAACCACAACAGATATGACCATTTTGCCACGCCATCACTCATAGTCACGCCCGGTCCATCCCTCCGCTATCCACTTCACCACGTAACAATCCAGCTCGGCCCAAACTGTTTGCCAGCGCGCCCGCGAGCGTTGACAATTCTCTACGTACGGTCGACGAGCGACCCAGCTGGCTCAATCCTTACGATCGATCTCCGGGGGTCGTGATGGTCACAGCAAAGAAGATAGGACGGATCGTGGGCATCACATTGCTTTGGCTCCTGAGCGGGCTATTGGCGCTGGCAATGTTGGTGGTGGGTATTCCGAAGATGATGGGCACCGCTCCGTGGCCCGAGTATTTCGAGGCCTGGGGATACGCGCCTTGGTTCCGAGTGTCGATCGGTGCGCTCCAGACCGTCTGCGGCGTATCGCTCCTTATACCACCCTTCGCTTTCTATGCTGCCGCCGGGCTGGTGGGTATCATGTTAGGCGCGGCATTCACGGAACTCACACATGACGGCGATGGGTTCGGTCCGCTTATCCCTCTCATCTATGTCACATTGTTATCCGTGATCCTGTTGGTTCGGGGTCGTGCATGGTGGCAGCTTCGATCCGGCAAGGACGCCTGACGCAACGTTGACATAGTAACACCTGCGGAAGGTGCGTACATTTAGCCTAGATGAATGCCGCCGCCGTACGCAAAAGGGTTTTGCTAGCCGGGACGCTGGCCGTGGGTTGGACGCTCGTTGGGTTATTTTCGGCCGCTCGCATCGGACTCGACGCGATTTACGCCGGGCAGGAACCCGACTGGCCGGGCGCTTTGTTTCGTGGTGCCGCACAGGCTTATCCCTGGGCGTTGTCCACACCGATCGTATTGTGGCTAACTCGGCGTTTTCCGCTGGCGCGACATAAGCTGTTGCCTCATACACTGATTCATGGGTTGGCAGGCATCGTACTCGCCACAGTAAACTTCGGCGTCTACGCGATCGCATTGACGGCGATCGATAACCACCTAGCGCAACAACTCACACTGCTGGAACTTCAGCTCAACGTGCTCATTTACGGCGCCATCGTGGGTGTTGGACATGCCATCAACTACGCGCAACGATTTCGTGCCCGTGAACTGAAAACTTCCCGACTCGAAACCCAACTCGCGGGCGCGCGGTTGGACCTTCTAAAAACCCAACTTCATCCACACTTCCTGTTCAACACACTCAACGCCATCGCCGAGTTGATACACGAGGATACCATAGGTGCCGAACAGATGGTCGTCGATCTCAGTGAGCTGCTCCGACATGCATTGAAC
>JAZDDC010000195.1:0-6110 GCA_036679565.1 Gemmatimonadota bacterium | reverse complement strand
GGGTTTGGCCTCGCCGGGCGGTTCCACGGCTTTTCGCAGACGTTGCACGCGACGTTCGGTATTGGAGCACACGCCGTCCGTTTCACCCCACGATGCGGCCGGTAACACCACGTCGGCGAGTTTTGCTGTGTCCGTCATGAAGATATCGACCACGACCAGGTGATCGAGACTCCGGAGCGCATGCTCGCAGTGATCTCGATTCGGGTCTGTCAGCAAGGTGTTTTCGCCATCGATCATCATTGCGCGAATTTGATCGCCCGCTTGGTCCAAGGCCGCCACTTTGGTGATCCCGTTTTCGAGGTCGATCTCTCGCCCCCACGCCTTTTTAAACTTTTCTTGGTTTTTGGGATCGGTGACGGGTTGGAAACCCGGGTAATTGTTGGGTAGTGCGCCGCAATCTCCGGCACCCTGAATATTGTTTTGGCCCCGCATCGGATTGATGCCGGTCCCTTCTCTACCGATGTTCCCGGTCATCAGGGCGAGGTTACAAAGGCTTTGGACGTTGTCCACGCCACAGATATGTTCGGTTATTCCGAGCGTGTAATAGATGGCGCCACGCTCGGCAGAACCGTACCAAATGGCGGCCCGCTCAATGTCCTCTGCCGGAACACCGCAAATGTCGGAAGCCCACTCCGGCGAATACTCCTGGATATGTTCGAGGAACTCTTCGCTCTCACGGGTCCGTGCGTTGATGAAGGCCTTGTCCGTCAAGCCTTCACGGTGAATGACGTGCGCCATGGCCAACAATAGGGAAACGTCGCTTCCTACCCGCAACGGCAAATAGACGTCGGCCATGTCGGCCAACGGAATCTTGCGAGGGTCGGCGACGATCATCTTGGCACCGCGCGCTACAGCCTTTTTCAGTCGTGTAGCAGCAACCGGGTGGCACTCCGTCATGTTAGTCCCGATGCAAAAAATTACATCCGGCTTTTCCATGTCACTGAGCGGGTTGGACATTGCGCCGCGTCCAATCGTGGCTGCCAGACCGGCAACCGTAGGAGAGTGTCAAGCACGGCTACAGTTATCGATTTGGTTGGTACCGAAGCCGACCCGAATGAACTTTTGCATGGTGTAAGCGGCTTCGTGTGGCGCACGACCGGAGGCGATGCCGTACACACTGTGTCGCCCATGGTTCGCGACGGCTTTCTTGAAACCGTCCGCGGCACGATCGAGTGCTTCATCCCAACTTGCTTCGTGTAACTCACCGTCGTCACCTCGAACATACGGTGTGCTGAGTCGGTCCGGGTGTTGCACAAAGTCGAATGCGAATTGCCCTTTGATACACAGGGCTCCTTCGTTTGCGGGGCCGTCCATGGCGGGTAGTACCCCGATGAGTTTGTCTTCTTTCGTCATGAGATCGACCGAGCAACCGACACCACAGTAGGGGCAGATCGTACGTGTTTTTTCGATCTCACCTGGCAGGTCGGCCGAACGCATCGCTTTGCGATCGGCCAAGGCGCCGGTGGGGCATGTTTGGACGCACTGACCACAGAACGTGCATGCCGAGTCTTTCAGTAGGCCAGAAAACTCCGTTGTGATTTGTGTGTCGAACCCGCGATTGGCGATACTGATTGCGTAGTCGCCCTCCTGCTCAGCACAAACTCGTACGCAGCGATAACAGGAAATGCACAAGTCGTAGTCGCGGAAGATGAACGGATTGTCGTCATCCGTTCGTGTGGTGCCTGATTGTTTGCCTCCGAAGCGACCGGTTCGAGCGGAGTAACGATCGACCAAGGTTGTGAGTTCTTGGGACGCGTAACCTCGTGTAGGACTGACATCGACTTCGCGGTTCTCCGATATAACCATTTCGACCAATGTCTTCCGGTGTGCTTCGACACCGGGGGTAGACGTGCGAACAACCATGCCGGGTGTCGCTTTGGTCGTGCAGGAGGCCATGGGATTCCGCGAGCCCTCAACCTCGACAACACATAGTCGGCACGCACCGAACGACTCGAGTCGTGAGTCGTAGCAGAGGGTTGGGATATCCTTGCGGTGACGTTGTGCCACCTTGTAAATGGTTTCGCCCTCCGTAAAATTGACCTCTTTATCATCCAAGGTCATTACGAGCGTGCCCGGAGGTGATTTCGTTGCGAGTATCATGATCTTACGACACCGTCTGGTGGAACTCCGTTAGGATCGTCGGGTTGTTTCAACGGTCCGTTCTACTTCTGCCGGAAAATACCGCATTAAGCTTTCCGTAATAAGGGGCGCGGCCAGACCTAAGCCGCAGGCGCTCACCGCTTTCATCGTGCGGCCGATGTCGGTTACCTCGTCGATCCATTCGCCGATTTTTCGCGGTCCCGCTTCGCCGGACAACCGCTCGGTCAAACGTTGTGTACCAATACGACAGGGAAAACACTTTCCACACGACTCTTCCGCGAAAAATTCCATCGCGTCGTGCGCAATGCTCACCATGTCGCGGGTGTCATCGAACACCATGATGCCACCGGCGCCGAGGAACGAACCCTTGGCGCGAATACTTGGTTCGTCGAGTGTTACAATGAGATCGTCGCCTGCGAGGAACCCCCCTGATAAACCGGCCATCGTTACGGCTTGGATGGACCGCCCCGTTCGCGGTCCACCCGCCCATTCGTTCAACAATGTTGCCAGCGGTAGACCGAGCGGCACTTCGTAATTCCCCGGTCGCTGGATGTCGCCAGACAGACTGATGATTTTCGTCCCGGCTTGACCATTCATACCCAAGCTCTTGTACCAGTCGGGTCCGAGTTCGAAGATGTGGGGGATGGACGCTAGCGTCTCGACGTTGTTCACGGCGGTCGGTAGGTCGTTGTAACCGTGTGTCACGGGAAAGGGCGGACGATTTCGTGGGAACGGATGTTTTCCTTCGAGGCTGTTGAGCAGCGAACCTTCCTCACCGCAGATGTAGGCACCGGCTCCTCGGCGCACGTAAATATCGAAATTGAAATCGGTTCCGAGTATGGAGATACCCAGGTATCCAGTGGCTCGTGCCTCGTTCAACGCATGTTCCAGCAGTGCGAGTGTCTCGGGGTATTCGTAACGGAGGTAGATAAAACCGTGCGAGGCGCCCGTCGCGTACGCGCCAAGAGTCATCCCTTCGATGACGGCATGCGGATCGTAGTCCATAATTGCACGGTCCTTGAAACAACCTGGCTCCCCTTCGTCCGCGTTGCAGACAATGCTTTTGGGATGCCGTGACGCGTCGGCGACCGCCTTCCACTTGACCCCAGTAGGGAAACCGGCGCCGCCGCGGCCGGCCAAGCCGGAATCCTTCACGATTTCGACGACCTCTTCGGGTGACAATCCTTGCACGGCATTTACCAGCCCGCTGTAGCCACCGGTTCGTTCGTATCCCTTCAACCGCCGGCGGTCCGGTGCCCTAATGGATGCAAAGACACATTCCTCGACTTGGCCCGGGTTGGGGGGCGGCACCGGCGATGGGGATTCGGAAAGCGACCGAGCAGTTACACCGGCATAGGTTCGTGCGCCACGCAACACGGGTATGGGGTCGTCACACCGGCCGGCACAGGGCATTGCCGTGGCACCGCGAGCAGCCAAATCTGACAGCACTTCGTCGGCCCCATGGAGTTTGCATACCGGCCCGGTACAAACGCGGGGTCGTTGGAGCCCACCCGGGTCACGCGCGAAATGATGATAAAAAGTGACGGTCCCGTAGAGATCCGCTATGGGGATTTTGAGCCCTGCGGCGGTTGCCTTGATGGCGTCGTCGGACAGATATCCGTCGCGATCCTGAAAGGCATGGAGCGCGGCGAGCAGGGGTGCCGGCTCATCCTTCCATCGGTCGATGATCTGTTGGTTGGTCGGCTTTTGGGCCATTTTCTTCACGGGTGAGGAAAGAGAGGATGGCGGTCAAGTGGTTGAAACGCAAGGGTTAAGGCTTGACTTGGCGTGTCCCGGAATGAAACTACATCGTATCGTTAGCGTAATGAAACGCACCCCTTCAGCCGGAAGGTTCTGATGCCTGTCGCCATCGCCGAAGCCCTAGCTGCCGTGTTAGCCATAACCGCGGTGGGGGGTATGATTCTCGCTGGATTCAGAATGCGGATGGGTCATCGCGAGCGAATGGTGCAGTTGGAGGCCGGCGGCCGCGACGACGGTAAAGAAGAGGTTATCGAGACCTTACGTCATCAGGTCGAAACCTTGAGCGAAGAGGTCACCGAACTCAACGAGCGTATGGATTTCACAGAACGGTTACTCACACAAGGCCGGCCGGCGGATGCCAAGCCACGAGGTGTCACGACACCGGTCTGAGGTTGTGACGCCCGTGTTAGGACTCACCGTCCTCAATGGACGCGCTGTAAATGATGATCGGTTCTAATGGCAACGCCTCGAACCGACGCATTCTTTTGGTCTCGACCCTCGCAATTTCATCAACGACGTCCATGCCCTCGGTCACATGACCGAATACGGCGTAGCCAAAACCTCGCGGTGTCTTGTCTTTGTAATCCAGTACGGGGTTGTCCACGAGGTTGATAAAGAATTCCGTCGTCGCACTATGGGGGTCGCCCGTGCGAGCCATTGCGACGGAGCCACGGACATTCAGTAACCCGTTCTCCGCTTCATTTGCTACCGGTGCCGCCGGTGTGATGCGCTCACTGAGATCGGGCAGGTGGCGACCTGCTTGAATCATGAAGCCCGGTCTCACTCGGTGGAACGTCAGCGAGTCATAGAAATGATTGCGCACGTGTAGCAGAAAATTTGCGACGGTTTCGTCCGCTAATTCGTGTTCGAGTTCCATCTTGATCGTGCCTCTATTGGTTTCGAGCACGACAATTGGTTTGGCGCTGGCCACGGCGGATGGTATTACTTCTTGGGTTTGGTCCGCGTCCTGATCGGTACATGCCGAGAGGATCAGCAGGGATGTGAGGGCTGGAAGTACACGATAGGTTATCGGTTTCATCTCGATGTCTCACCAAAAATGTGGCACATGGTTTTTGCGTCGATGTTGCCACCGCTAATAATGACGCCAATTTTTCCGGCGGCACGTACGGCGCCACTCAGCAGCGCGGCGACACCTAAGGCCCCTGAAGGTTCAACTACCAACTTCATGCGATAAAAAAGAAACCTTACGGCTTCTTTGATTGCATCCTCTGTAACGGTCTTCATATCATCGACATTTTCGAGAATCAACGGAAATGTTAGGTTGCCGAGTGATGCGGTGCGTGCGCCATCCGCGATGGTTGGGGGGTTGCGTACTGTCTGTAGCGTTTTGGTGTGAAACGATCTCGTCGCGTCATCGGCAACTTCGGGTTCAACACCAATCACCTTGCAGTTGCCATTGGATCCTTTGACGGCGACTGCTGTGCCGGACAATAATCCGCCGCCACCACACGGTGCCAATACCATATCTAGGTCGGGTACGGCATCGACCAGTTCGGCCGCTACGGTCCCTTGACCGGCGATGATATGTTCGTGGTCAAACGGGGGTATCATGACACGGCCGTGTTTCTCTGCCAGGTCCGCCGCCACAACTTCGCGGGACTCTTTTTCTACGTCATATGTTACGATGGTGGCGCCGTACCCCTCTGCTGCTTGCCGTTTTATCGTGGAGGCGTTGTTAGGCATAACGATGGTAGCGGAAGTTTTCAGTAACTTGCTCACCAGCGCCACCGCTTGCGCATGATTCCCCGACGAATAGGCGACCACACCTCGTCCTCTATCGGCAGCGGAAAGTTGTGAGATGGCGTTGTACGCTCCGCGGAATTTGAACGCACCCATCCGTTGAAAATTTTCACACTTCAAAAACACTGACGCGCCTGTACACTCATCAAGCGTTCGACTTGTTAGCACCGGAGTGATGTGTGCTTCTCCGGCCAGCCGTTCGCGCGCGGTTACAACGTCATCGTAAAGTGAGATCTGATTCATGAGATGTTGATCTGGAGCACCGGAAGGTAACGTTCGGTGCCTG
Source organism: Gemmatimonadota bacterium (assembly GCA_036679565.1). Lineage (GTDB taxonomy): Bacteria > Gemmatimonadota > Gemmatimonadetes > Gemmatimonadales > GWC2-71-9 > JAZDDC01. Next base: position 202 of record JAZDDC010000195.1, on the reverse strand, counting down.
CGACAGAAGCTGCGACCCGACCAACCCGTGTTGCACCGTTGCGAAGGTAAAACTCTTCCGCGTTTGGGTCGGACTCGATAGTCAGTCGTTTGGACCCCTTGCTCTTCACGTGCTCAAGCGCGGCACGAAGTAGCGTGTGCCCCACTCCCCGCTTCATAAATGTTGGGAGCACCCACATGTGTTCAAGGGACCATCCTGAGCC
>JAZDDC010000194.1:0-2381 GCA_036679565.1 Gemmatimonadota bacterium | reverse complement strand
ATTATCAAGGCGTCGAAAGAAGCATCGTTTTTTTCGATGACACAACCAGAAGCGTTTGGTGGCACTGAGGCGACCACGCTTGAGTTGTGCATCGTTCGTGACGAACTCGCAGCACACAACCCGCCCTTCCTTCATACCGTTTTCGGACCGGGCCCGGGGGTGTTGGGAGGTGTTGGCGAACCCTTGAGGACAACACACCTGACCCCGCTAATCGCCGGAGAAAAGAAATCCGCTTTCGGTTTCACCGAACCAGATGACGCATCACGAGCAACCTGGGGACAGCTCAAGGGCGACACCCTTATCGTCAATGGTCAGAAATCCTACGTCACGGGTGGCGCACAGGCGGACTTCATCAACACGCTGGTGCAAATTGACGAACACGGCCCCGCACTGGTTGTCATCGATACAGATACATCGGGCGTCAAAAGAGTTCGAGATTTTTTCTCTCTCGACGGTAGCGCCCACGCAGCTTTCGAATTTCACGATGTGAGCGTTCCGAAAACCAATGTTATTGGAAAACCAGGAGAAGGAATGCCTAGAGCCATGAAACAGATCGGTGACACCCGGCTTGCTATCGCGGCCCAGTGTGTCGGGTGGATGCGATGGTTGCTCGACTACCTCACCGATCACCTGATGTCTCCAACTCGCGGCGGCCAGAAGCGCGGTGACCGGGAAGGCGTGCGTTTGCGTTACGCACAACTCCGCATTCAGGCATTTGCCGCTCGCAGCATGTTGTATCGAACAGCAAGACTGGCGGACGATGGTGCAAATATCGTCAACGAGGGCATCGCCTGCAAAGTATTCGCCAGTGAAGCTGTTGGCGATATTGTCGACACTGCAATTCAACTGGTAGGTGGTGCGGCACTTGTCGAAGGTCATCCACTGGAATTGTTGTATCGACAAGCCCGGGCGCTGCGCCTTGCCGAAGGAGGCAGCGACGTATTGCGATTGAACCTGGCCAGAGGCCAACTGGAACTACACAAGGGAATTATATGAAGCGTCGGTTACTAACTGTCATAACACTGCAAGTCGCTCTCGTGAGCGGATGCACATGGGTCAAGCTGACGGAAGGTGGCGCCAACGTTACCTCCGCGGCAGAGGCGGACGTTGCCGGCTGCACGAAAGTCGGCATGATTTCAGCACATACCAGAGACAAAGTTGTGGTCAACCGCAGCAGTGGCAAAGTTATTGAAGAGCTGCTGGTACTGGCACGCAACGAAGCGGACGGGCTCGGCGGCGATACCATCGTCGCAGAAGGACCCCCTAACGATGGCGAACAGGATTTTGCCGCCTATCGGTGTCGATGAAATTCGTTCAAGCCGACTCGGGATCGTCCCTTTTCAACCCATATCGTTCCCGGTTTTCATTTTTCTTGCGCGGAGTCTTTTTCAACAGTGCGTACACCGCCCCGGTTCCGCCGTGATGGTTTTGCGCGCTGTGATAAGCAATAACCTCCGGAACCTGCTCGAGCCAGTGAGCCACTCTGCTTTTGATACGGGCCGGTGTCGCACTTTTTTCACCACGACCGTGTGCTATCAGTAGCGTTCGCCAACCCCTGGCCAGTGCAAGGTTAAGAAATTTGAACATCTCCACGCGAGCTTCTTTCACGGTACAACCGTGAAGGTCCAATGACCCTTCTACGGGATAACGTCCGGCTTTGAGCTTGCGAAAAACCTCGTGTTGGACACCATCCTTTTTCCACTCGAGGATGTCGCGCGGTCCATATTGCCGAACTTCGCCGATACTCAGATAGTTGGGATCCACCACCGGTGGTGTACTATTGCCCAGGGCCGCTTCCCGACGCTCTATCTGGCTGACGGTTACATCCCGTACGGACTTTTCGTGATGAACCCGTTTGTGCTGCAACGGCGAGACGTCGCTCATTGCCTCTTTGAATGACTCGTCGAATGACTCGTCTTTACCCATGGCTTCGCTGTGAAAGTTGTACGCTCGGGTATTGTGCCGAACGCGTTCCGGGAATGGGATGATTAGCTGCCGTATGGTAGGTGAAAACGCTCGACAGTTTTATTTTGTCACTGATGTTCTTACCTGCGGCATGGAACAGCCGACAATGGAAAAACAATACATCACCCATTGAAAGCTCTACCGATACGGCTTGTCTGATGAGTTGCTTGTTCTCTGGAAGCTCTGGGCGCAAAAACAAATCGCGATCCAACCGACCACGCTCGACATCGAGGAGATGAGTTCCCGGTATGACTTCGAGTGCGCCATTGTTTTCGTTTTCGTCTCCCAGAGCGAGCCATACCGAAATCAGCTCCGGTGCATCAAAGGACCAGTAGCGTATATCCTGATGCCATAACGTGTAACTCGAGTACCCAGGATGTTTCGTCATCACACAATTATGATGACATTGAGAAAGG
>JAZDDC010000193.1:0-7899 GCA_036679565.1 Gemmatimonadota bacterium | reverse complement strand
ACGCAAATTGGCGGTGGCATCACGCTTCGCGAACACGGTCGCTGGTGTCTGACAGTGGATCGAACCGTGGTCGGTTGTGAGCAAAACGGAAACACCACGTCTCTCTGCTTCCTTCAACGCTTCGAACATGGCCGAGCTTCTGAACCATGTTCGTGTGAGATTCCGCAGGGCCAAGGCATCCCGCGCGACCTCGTACAGGATCGCGTTGTCGGCGCGTCCATGTGTCAGCAGGTCAATAAAATTGAAAACAAGCGCCGTCACACCGGGAGTCGCCAAATGAGCCGGCAACCGCTTGAGCATCTCGGTGCCTTCGGTGGGAGAAGACAGTTTTTCGTACCGGACAGGCACCTCGTGTCCGGTGAGATCGACGAGTTGCTCTCGGAGCAAGAGATCTTCGTACGAGTTGAGGCTTTCTCCGTCTCGTTCACCCCAACGATCGGGATATTTTTCTGCGATTTCCACCGGAAACAGACCGCTGAAAATCGCGTTACGCGAAAATGGAGTTGCCGACGGAAGAATGGAGAAGTAATACGAGACCTCAACGTCGAAGAACTCCCCAATGATCGGCTTGAGCAATTCCCACTGGTCCATCCTCATACAATCCGCCACCAACAGCATGACGCTGTTGTGCGATCGTAGCACTGGGACGAGAAATTCTTCGCACACGTCAACAGACAACGGGGGACGGTCTGAATCCGGATCGGCCAACCACCGCGGATAATTTTCCTGAATGAACTCGGCAAAATCTCGATGCAAACTTCGTTGCAACGATTCGAGTGCATCCCGCAGACCGGACTCGTTGCTGCTACCCAGCTTTACCTCCCACTGCGATAACTCGGCCACCAGCTCGACCCACTCGCGCCAACCAAGTTGCGATGCACGACGCATCTCCAGTTCACGAAACCGAACGACAAAGTCCCGCGCGAGATGTTGTTGTCGGATACGAGTCCCTTCCAACAACCGCATGATGGCAACAAGTACCTGACGAGGGTTGACCGGCTTGACCAAATAGTCATCGGTTTCGACACCGATGGCTTCTTGGGCAGTCCCCGCCTCTTCACTCTTCGTCACCATTACAATGGGAACCGCAGGATCGATCGCACGGATCTCTGATACCAGTTCCAGCCCTCGCCGCCCCGGAAGTTGTTCATCCAACAACACAACGCCGTATGACTGCCTGCGAAGCAACGCCAGCGCATCGTCACCGTGCGCCGTAGGCTCAACCTGGTATCCGTTTTCCTCGAGGAACATTATGTGGGCGGCGAGCGACTCTACCTCGTCATCGACCCAGAGAACGGATTTTGGTCTTGGCATGCGGATAAGATAGCCCCGGGATTGACGATTTGCGATTGACAGTGCGATGGAATCGGTGCCAAAATTTGCCATTCATCGTTGCTCGCAACTGGGTCAAATATTCATGTCGTCACGCATCCTCGTTGTCAGATTCAGCGCCCTCGGCGACGTCGTCCTCCTCACAGTGCTCTTGCGGGCGCTACGGACTCGTTTTGCGTCGGCCACGATCGATGTCGTCACTCGAGACACATTCGCCCCGCTTTTGGACACTCACCCCGCCACGAATGACGTTATTGCGTTCCCTCGCAACGGAAACGTTCGCCAGTTGTCACGTGAACTCAATAGCCGTGCATACGACGTCAAGATCGATGCGCATGGTAGTTTGCGCTCAAGAACACTCAGACAATTTATGCCAGGACCATGGCACGTGGTTCACAAGGACAGGTGGGGAAGGTTTGTAAACATCTGGACTGCAAGAGCATCGACGCTGATGCCAATCGCCGAACAGTACATCGCGGCCGTGTCCGTACTCGGCGTACAAGCCGACGGGAGTCCTCCCGACCTGCATGTCGATGCTCGGGACCGGGAAAATGCCCAACGAGTGGCAACGGGTGAGTACGTCGTGCTGGCACCAGGAGCACAACACGCGACCAAACGATGGCCTGCCACCCACTGGAGGGCGCTTGCGGCCCGTCTCAACGCACGGGGAATTCGCATGGTCGGCACCGGGCTCCCCCACGAAGCCTCGGTCCTTGCGGATACACCCGTCGCAGATGCCTACAATCTCCCAGTGCGGTCCATGATAGCGATGGTGGCGGGAGCAAAGACGGTCGTGGCACACGACTCGGGAATCACGCACGTGGCAAGCGCCGTTGGAGTACCTGTCGTTACGATCTACGGACCGACGGATCCAAAACTCGGATACGCGGCGTACAAAGCGGAATCCAAAGCCGTGAGCACGTCGATCGGGTGCAGGCCCTGTTCTGTTTTCGGAGACCCTAGATGCCCGGCGGGGCACCATGAATGCATGAATGAGTTATCGCCAACAACCGTCGCGGATGCGTTAGAGGCTTTTCTGTGAGCGAAAGATTCGCGGCAGAGGAAAAACAACTCTGTGAACAATACGCGGCGACGGCACGCGGCCCAAAACGGAATGGTTTGTTTGCCCTATGGCTCTTGTTGCGGGTTGCCGGTGACATGGGTCCTCCATACCCATTTACCGACCGCGCACACCGACGCCGATCCGACGCACTTGTCATGCGTTTGACCAGTCTTACGCTTCCAAGCCCATTGCGCTCGCCGCTTCGGGAGGCCGCACGGAACTTGGGAGATCGATCGACATCAAACGTGGCACTCATTTTGGGAGGACTTGCCCCGTTGGTCCGCGATACCTTGGGAAGCCAGGCGGCTGTGGCAATCGACACCGCGGCTGGCCTTGCCGCGAAACACTGACACCCAGATGTGAAACAGCCGAGACCGCCGCACGTAGTCCCTTGATAGAGCCCGGCAAGCCCGGCGCATCGCCGTGACGCAATCGCCAACCTACCCATTTTTCGGCACACAGTCGGTCGAGGCATCCTGTGACTCACCTAAAGCTCGCAATCCGATCCCTCTTGAGAACACCTTTTGTCACCTTGGTGGCGGTGGTGTCTGTCGCGCTCGGAATCGGCGCCAACGCCGCCATCTTCTCGCTCTTCGACCAGATGCTAATCCGCAACCTGCCCGTGCTGGACGCAGGGGAGTTGGTGAACTTTGCGGCCACCGGTCCAATACGGGGCTCGACATCGTGCAACCAAGCCGGTGGCTGTGGCGAGATCTTTAGCTATCCAATGTTTCGCGATCTGGAGGAAAATCAGGAAGCATTCAACGGCATTGCCGCGCACCGATCGTTTGGTGCCAACCTGGCGTTTAGAAATCAAACTGAGGATGGCAGTGGGATGCTCGTCTCCGGTTCCTATTTCTCGTTGCTGGGGCTTCAACCCCGAGTGGGACGTCTTATAGGGTTCGCGGACGATGAAACGATCGGGGAACACGCCGTCGTAGTTTTGAGTCATGGCTATTGGGAAAACCGACTGGGGTCGGATCCGAGTGTGCTCAATAAAACGATGGTAGTCAACGGTCACCCCATGACAATCATCGGTGTGACACCGCAGGGTTTCACAGGTACGACGTTAGGCAATCAACCGGCCGTTTTTGTCCCGATCACAATGCGTGGTTACATGAGCGCAGGATGGGACGGCTTCGACAATCGCCAAAGCTATTGGGCATATCTGTTCGGGCGGCTCGCTCCCGGCACGGCCATCGAACAGGCCGCGGCCAACATCAACGTTGTGTACAGCGGCATCATCAACGAAGTGGAAGCACCACTCCAAGAGGGCATGAGCGAACAGACCTTAGAGAGGTTTCGCGCGAAAGAAATTACGTTGGCTGACGGCCGGCGCGGACAAAGCTCCCTTCATGGGGAAACACGCACGCCACTCATTCTACTCTTTTCAATCACCGGAGTCGTGTTGCTCATTGCGTGCGCCAACATTGCGAATCTGCTGTTGGCGCGGGGTGCGGGCCGCAATCAAGAGATGGCCATTCGCAGTGCAATCGGCGCAAGCAGGGCACGGTTGCTTGTCCAACTCCTCACCGAATCCGTGGTCCTTGCCGCACTCGGCGGCGCCGCAAGCCTCCTCGTGGCGTGGTGGACTTTATCTGCTATCGGTTCGCTGTTACCCGCAGATGCAATTGCCACATTTGATCTCGCCATCCGCGCTCCGGTCATTCTGTTCACCGCGGTACTATCGCTTGGTACCGGGATTCTTTTCGGGCTTTACCCTGCGCTGCAAAGCACCCGTCCAGATCTGATTTCCGTCATCAAGTCGGGTACCGGCCAACCGTCGGGCGCTCGCGCAGCAGCCCGTTTTCGCGCGGCGCTCGTCATGGCCCAAATAGCTTTGTCCATGGCCCTGCTGGTCGCCGCCGGTTTGTTCATAAAAAGTCTGGTGAACGTGGCCCGGGTGGATGTGGGGCTCGAGACCGACAACCTCGTAACGTTCGCCATCTCTCCCGTTCGCAACGGTTACGTGTCATCAGAAACTAAGACGTTGTTCCAGCGCGCCGCCCAAGAATTGGCGGCCGTGCCCGGTGTGACGAGTGTAAGTAACGGATTGGTAGCAGTCCTGGGCGGAAGTAACTGGGGCACCAATATTCGTGTCGAGGGATTTGAGTCAGGCCCTGACGTCGATGCCAACTCCCAATACAACGAGGTGGGTCCCGGATACTTTAGTACGCTTGGCATGCCGCTCATGGCGGGGCGCGAGTTCACCGCAGCCGATGCATTGGATGCGCCGGCGGTTGCCATCGTCAATCAAGCGTTCACGAGGAAGTTCAACCTCGACGAGCGGAACGCTGTAGGCAAGCTCATGGGTATCGGTGGTTCTGGAGAAATGGATATACAGATCGTCGGCTTGGTACAGGACGCCAAGTACAGTGATGTGAAAGAGGAGGTGCCACCGTTGTTCTTCACGCCGTACCGTCAAGCTGATGACATCGGCGCAACTAATTTCTACGTCCGCACGGCATTGGAGCCAGCACAAGTTATTCCTGCGCTACGAGCCGTCATGCAACGCCTCGATGCGAATCTTCCCGTGGAAGACCTGAAGACACTCAATCAACAAGTTCGGGAGAGCCTCGTCATGGACCGCGTAATCGGTCTACTGGCCTCGGCGTTCGCGGGTCTCGCCACGATATTGGCAGCAGTCGGGTTGTACGGTGTCCTTACCTACATCGTGAGTCAGCGCACCCGCGAATTCGGACTACGGATGGCCCTGGGCGCGGACAGCGATCGTGTGCGGAGCATGGTGTTGCGGCAGATGGGTCGCATGTTGGCAATCGGCGGTGGGATTGGAATCGTGGCGGCCCTTGCACTCGGTCGCGCAGCTGAATCGCTCCTGTACGGATTGGAAGGGCACGATCCCATCGTTCTAGCAGGCGTCACAGTACTTCTTTCCCTCGTAGCCCTGACGGCAGCATTCTTACCCGCCATACGCGCGTCGCGTGTGGATCCCATGCAGGCGTTGAGATATGAGTAGAGCCGGATGGCGGCGGGCGGCAAGCGGTATGGCGGTATGGCGGTATGGCGGTAGGTAACGGGGTGTGAACTGCTCTTGAGTGGCGCGACGAGGGATGGCGTACGAACGTTCGGCGCGCGTGATTCTTGCACCCGGAAAAAGCCGATACTTCTACAGAAACATTTTCCTCCCAGTGGCCTATAACCACACCCTCTAGCAGAACAGCGGACCGCGTTTGTGATCTCTCCGCCATGTTACGATCCTGCCGCGCTCACAAGTGAATATCGAACGGTTGTCAGGCTATGCAAGGCAGTCGGCCTCGGACTTTGTGTTGCAACAGGATTGCAGGCACAGGAGACTCGGGTACTAACCGGGCACGTCGCATCGACACTGGACAGTACCAACCTCGCCGGTGTTTCGGTTTCCGTCATTGGCAGCGAGATACGCACGTCATCCAACGCGAATGGTCGCTTTACGCTGGAGCGATTGCCACGTCAGACATTGCAACTCGTCTTCTCGCGCATCGGCATACTTCCAGACACCGTGACCGTCGCGGTGGGGATCGACCTCATACAAGTTTTCCTTCAAACATCAGCCGTCGAGATCGACCCGCTGGTGGCGACGGCGTTGCCAACGGCGCGGGAACGGTTTGAAAACCTCGCGCAAACGAGCACCGTGACAATTGACCGCGACGTCATTTCGTCAACACCTGCATTCATAGAATCGGACATACTTCGTACGATTCAATTATTACCCGGCACCATCGCGTTGAACGATTATACCGTGGGGTACCACGCACGTGGTGGCGAAGCCGATCAAAATCTCATTCAACTCGACGGCGCGGTTGTCTTTAACCCATCTCATCTTGGTGGGCTGTTCAGCACATTTGATGCGGCGGCGATTGACGAGGTTGACTACCTGACTGGCGGTTTCCCCGCCAACTACGGCGGGCGGCTCAGCAGCGTTTTGGACACACGCTTACGCGCCGGTCGTGATCGTTTTGGAGTTTCGGGTCAGATATCGTTGTTGTCGAGCAAGTTGCTCGTGGAAGGCAGAGTCCCTGGCACCGCAGGCACGTTCCTACTTGCCGGTCGGCGAACGTACGCTGACCAAATTGTACGAGCGTTTAGCGATGAGGTGCTCCCGTATTATTTCGCTGACGGTGTGGGCCGTCTCACGTTTCCGCTGCCAAACGGCGGCGTGATCTCCGCCTCGGGTTATTGGGGACGGGACGTGCTCGATTGGGCATTTGTCCAGACAACTCCGGACCGAGACGGGATTGATCTCGAAGTCAATTGGGGCAACTCCGTTGCAGCTATCAACCTCGATCACACCATAGCGGGTAAACCCATCGACATCCATGCTAGCCGGTCCGGTTTCTCGACACGTGTTGGTTTGGTCCCCGACATCGTAAACATCACGAACGATGTACGTCTCTGGAACACACGAGCAGCAATCCGGCTCACCCCCGGTTCTCCCCATGACGTGCGTGTTGGGGGAAGCGTCGAGGACTACGACATTCGGTACAACTTCGAAAGCAATGCGTTTGGAACAAATTTTCTCGATCAGAAATATCGGCCACGCATTTGGGGAGTATTCATCGACGATCAATGGGAGCCAAACTCGTGGCTCAAGTTGCGTCCGGGGCTCCGACTGGAGTCGGTCGAAGGTGCCGACTTCACCTCTATCTCTCCTCGTATCAATGTAAAGGCATTTTTGTCACGGGACCTGGCGCTCACCGCTTCAGCCGGTCGTTATTACCAGGCGCTTCACTCGCTACGTGACCACAACGTGCCGTGGTCATTCCTCGATTTTTGGATCGGGGCGGATAGCGTAACCCCGGTCGCAAGTTCAGATCATTTGGTTTTGGGATTCGAGAAGTGGTTTGGTTCGGGTTTGTCCCTGACCGTGGAGGGATATCGCAAGACGTTCGACAACATCGTCAATCTTGCCTATGAGGATGACCTCAAGGTGCAGGGGGATGAGTTTTTCACAACGACCGGTGATGCGTGGGGCGTAGACGTGTTACTTCGAAAATACGTGGGTCGATTTACCGGTTGGATCTCGTACAGTCTGAGCAAGGCCACTCGGAACGCACCGGACCAAACGTTCGCACCGGCGCACGACCGGAGACATTCGGCAAACATCGTTGTGACAAGCCGAGGTCCGCTGGGTAGCGAGATGGGTGTGCGATGGGGTTACGGTTCACCACTCCCATTCACGCCATTCGTTGGGCAGTGGCAACACAGGACCTACAATCCCGCCACGCACTCGTTCGTTCACGCCGACGAAGAACCGGTTGCGTCGCCTCAGCTCAACATCAGCAGATTTCCATCGTACAGCCGCCTAGACATCAGCTTTCGTTGGGACACGGGAGCATTTGGTGGCCGGCTTCGACCGTACCTCAACCTCATCAATATGTATAACAAAAAGAACGTGTTCTTTTACATCTTTGATTTCACAAGTAGCCCCTCAACACGTCAAGCGGTGTCGCAACTTCCGTTGCTCCCAAGCTTTGGCGTGGAGTTTCAGTTCTGATGCGGCGCGC
>JAZDDC010000192.1:0-4586 GCA_036679565.1 Gemmatimonadota bacterium | reverse complement strand
GAGGAGCCCGAGGAAGAAGTTGAAGACGACGAGGAGTAGCGCATCCTCCATTGATCTTCGCAGCGATACCGTTACCAAGCCGTCTCTTGCCATGCGCCAGGCCATCGCCGAAGCTGAGGTCGGCGATGACGTTCTGGACGGCGATCCAACTACGAAAATCCTGGAAGCACGTGTCGCCGAACTGCTCGGTCACGAATCCGCGTTATTTTTCCCTTCTGGTACGCAGGCCAATCAAGTTGCCGTCGGATTGCATGTGCAGCCCGGTGACGAACTCATCGTTGATGATTTAGCCCATCTTCTGCATCTGGAACAAGGCGGGATATCGGCAACCTGGGGTGCCCAAGTTCGCGCGGTTCCCGGAGTGAACGGCGTTATGGATGCCGAGTCCATCGAGCCATTCGTGCGCAAATCGGCCCGTTTGCGTCCCGGCACGAGCTTGGTCTCGGTCGAGAATTCGCACAATGCGTCTGGCGGTCGGGTTGTCCCTCTCCACACGGCCGAGTCAATCGCCGATCTGGTCCATTCTTGCGATGTGTCGTTTCATCTCGATGGGGCCCGTCTCTGGAATGCCGCGGTTGTCGCTGGTGTTGAACCCATCGCGTACGGCCAACTGGCCGATACGGTCATGGTGAGTTTCTCTAAGGGTTTGGGTTGCCCTGCCGGGTCTTGTCTTGTGGGGTCGAAAAAAATACTCGAACGAGGCGCGGCGTTACGCCAACGTTTGGGCGGGGGAATGCGGCAGTCAGGTATTCTTGCCGCGGCTTGTATCTACGCGCTGGACAACAATCGTGAGCGACTTACTGGCGATCACCAAAACGCCAGAACCTTGGCGAACGGTCTGCGGCATGTCTCGGGAATCTCAGTGACAACACCGGAAACCAACATCGTCATGATCGATCTTCACGATGAGACCGCGCCGAATGCAGAAAACCGATTGCGGGTCGCCGGTATCCAGCTATCGGTTTTTGGGCCACGTCGTTTACGTGCCGTGACGCATATGGACGTGAGTGAGAACGATGTACAAGAGGCGGTGGACGTCATTGATGCCGTCTTATCGAGACGAGCCGCGTGAAGGCGGTGGTCGTTGGGGCCGGCGAGGTCGGATATCACGTCGCCGAACGGCTGTCTCGTGAGGGACACGATATCGTGGTGGTTGATCAACTCACCAAGCGGTTGGACTATGTCCAGGCACATCTGGACGTCAGCGTGTTTCGGGGCAATGGCGCCAGCCCTTCGGTGCTCAGCAAGGTCAACGCGGCCGATGCCGATTTACTCGTCGCCGTGACAAGCATCGACGAGGTAAACCTCGTCTGTTGTATGGGTGTTGGTAAACGGGCGGGCATGGTCAAAGTTGCCCGGGTTTCCAATCCGGATTTTTATTCGGGCGGTTCGGTTCTACACCCCGGTCAATACGCCGTTGATGTGATGATCAATCCCGAACGAGAACTGGCGCTCGATACGTACCGGTTGCTTCAGTCCACAGCAGCAACGGACATCGCCGTGTTTGCAGACGGCCAGCTTCAGGTTATCAGTCTGCCTGTTGTCGAAGGCGCCCCAGTCGCAGGTAAGACGTTGGCGCAGATTGCGGCCGAACTCGGGGACGTACCGCTGCTGACGGCGGCCATTGAGCGGAATGGCACATGTATGGTTCCGACGGGTGCATCGACGATCGAAGTAAAAGATCAGGTTTACCTCGTCGTTACCCCGGAAACGCACGGGTTGGCGCTAGAACAGTGTGGCCATCATCGATCGACGCTCAAACGGGTGATGATCGCGGGTGGTTCGGTGGAGGCCTACTACCTGGCCCAACTACTCCAACAACACGAGGTACACGCCACACTCCTCGTCGCCGACCCGGAGCGTGCTCAGGAGATGGCCGAAAAGCTGGATAAGGCGTTGGTGTTAAATGGCGATGCCACAGACGTGGAGTTGTTGGAACTCGAGGGAGTCGGCGACGTCGATGCATTCGTGGCGGTCACCGACGAAGACCAGACCAATATTCTGTCGTCCCTGGTGGCAAAGCATGCGGGAGCAAAGCAGGTTATTACGCTTGTCAATAAGATTGAATATGTGCCCCTGGCTCGGAGGATCGGTCTGGACGCTGCCGTCAGTCCACGCTTGTCCGCCGCCAATGCCATTATGGGGCACGTCCATCGCGGAAGCGTGAATCGCGTATCCACGTTCAAGGACACCGGCGCCCAAGCCATTTCCTTCCGGGTATCATCGGCTTCGCCGATAACGGGAAAACCTCTGGCAGAGACCAAATTCCCCGATGGAGCGATTGTCGCCGCCATATCGAGGAACGAGCAAATGATCATACCTCGTGGTAAAGACATGTTGATGCCGGGAGACAGCGCGGTGGTGTTTGCGCTTCCCGAGGCCGTGGCGAGTGTCGTAAAGCTTTTCCCGTCCTAGAACGTTCGATGTTCGACGTTGAACGTTGGACGTTGAATGTTGAGTGTTGACTCAGTATCTTCCCTCGCCCCAGGTCCGCAGGGCGCGTGCGCGTGAACCGCGTCAGGACTGTGAAGGTAGCAGCGCTAAACGATGTCAGGTGTCGCTGTGGGTTACCTGGGGCATTGAATATCCATGTCGCATACTGCACTCGCTCGTAGGTACCGTCCAACTCGTTTCAGTGATCTCGTCGGCCAGGAACACGTGGCTGCCGGTCTTGCTGGAGCCGTCGCCAAAAAGCGGGTCGCACACGGGTACCTGCTAACCGGTCCTCGCGGAGTCGGTAAAACGACTGCCGCTCGAATCCTTGCCATGGCGCTCAATTGTGAGCGACCCGACGAAAAGATGCCCGGCGAGCCGTGTGGGGAGTGCGACTCGTGTCGGCGCATTTGGGCCGGTTCTGCCAATCTGGATGTCGTTGAGATCGATGCGGCAAGTAACCGTGGTGTCGATGACGCCCGCGAACTCCGCGAGCGAGCGATGTACGCAGCCAGCGGTCCAGACCGCCATAAGGTGTACATCGTCGATGAGGCCCACATGCTTACCCGTGAAGCGTGGAATGCGCTTCTCAAAATCCTTGAAGAACCGCCGTCCCGGGTGGTTTTCGTGTTTGCCACCACGGATCCCATGAAGATCGCCAGCAGCACCACAGCCGTTTTGAGCCGGTTGCAACGCTTCGATTTTCGTAGCATCGGGCCGAAATCAATCGAGGGACGCATCCGACAGGTCGCGGACGCGGAGCAGCTGGAAATCGAGCCAGACGCGGCGATGTTGATCGCGCAGGTGGCCAACGGAGGCATGCGAGATGCGCTGTCCTTGCTCGATCAGGCGCTCGCGTTTGGTGAGGGTGTCGTAACGGCCGCCCGCGTGCGTGAGGCGCTTGGGCTGATCGACGATGAAGCGTATGCCGAATTACTTGAGATTGTCGCGGATAAAAAAGCCGATGCGGTTTTCCCATTCGTCTCGAAACTGGTCGAGATGGGTGCGGACTTGGAGCGATTCGTCAACGGGATGGCTGGGGTGTTGCGTGCGGTGATGATGGCCAAGGTGGGTGGGACGGACCAAGATGGCACCGAGGCGGTTCGACGGGCGGTCGATAGTTTGCAGGCCAGATTCACTGTTGGGGATGTGATGAGGATGCTGAGTCTGTTGGCCGAGGCTGAGGAGAATATCCGACGCAGTCCCAACGCCCGGCTTCACGTCGAGACGTTGCTGCTTCATTGGGCGTTGCTGGACAGTACTGTTGAACTCAGTGAGATAATCGGCGCTCTGGATGGCACCTCGGAGCCCCCCGTGCCTCAGGAGGCTCGGCCCAAAGCCAAGAGTTCCAAACCCGCGGCCGTAGGTCAGATTGGGGACCTTGAGGCTCTCGGCCGAAACTGGGGTGCCGTGGTGGACGCGGTTGGCCGCAAGAGCCCCATGATCAAGGAGTCGGTGGCCCTGTCCCGGCCGTCGATGTTTGGTGCCGGCGAGGTGCGTTTGGCGGTGAGCGCGGAGGTCCATTTGGAGGGGCTCGAGCGGAAACGCAAGGTGTTAGAGGAGGTCCTGTCCGAATTCACGGGGACCGCCACTACCGTGTCGTTTGAAGTGGCCGAGGCTCCCCACCCAAGAGATCGTGCTCCCGCAAAGAGGCAGACCGCTCAGGACGACCGTGAGGCCCGTCTCCAGGCCTATAGGAGCCAAGACCCCAGCCTTGATGCCATGGCGGACGCACTCGATTTGGAGCTTCGCGAGTAGTTGCGGGTCTACACCGTGAGGACTAGCTTCCGCATTGGTCTCTTCCTTTTGGACTCGCACATCTAATATGACCGATTTTAGTCAACTTCTACAGCTGGGCCAGCAGATGCAGGGCCGCATGACGCAAATGCAGACCGAACTTGCCCAACGCACGGTCAATGGGTCCGCGGGTGGCGGCATGGTCACCGCTGTCGTAGATGGACGGGGTCATATCAAGAGCATCAAAGTAGATCCGGCCGTTCTCCAGGATGCCGATGCCGAGATGTTGGAAGACTTGGTGGTCGCTGCGGTGAGTGACGCACAGCGTCGTGCCGAAGAGGTGTATCGAGACGAGCTTCAAAAGGTTACGGGCGGTCTTCCGCTACCGTTTCAGCTCCCACTTTAACAGTGTCCGC
>JAZDDC010000191.1:0-2351 GCA_036679565.1 Gemmatimonadota bacterium | reverse complement strand
TCTAGGAATGCGCGAAGTAATTCCTTGGCGCGTCGCTTGAGTTGGCGAAGGTCTTTCAGGGCCCCGTGTTGGGAAGTTGACATGATGATCTCCTCTCGCCCGGCGATAAGCCGGAGATGTTTGCCCGGTGTCTGCTGTCACGGGCTGAAAGAAGGTCATCACGGTGTGCATTGTATCGAAAACAGGTGGACACGGTCCTCTCCGCAGACTCGGCGGCGTCCTGTACGCAGCACTTAGAATATGCGACGGAGTGCGGGGATGGCGCCAGGGATATCGTCCTGTGGATCCGCTGTGACGGCGGTGGGTGTTCGGGGTAAACCTCGTATACCTGCCCGTGGCCTTGGTTTCACATTCTAGTGGTTAGAATATTTTAGCTCGCCGGCCTCGATGCGAAGGTCGTGTTTATTCTGTCGTGGTGGTAACGGACAAGTCGCGTAGGCTGTGAACACGCAGGGTGGATTGTACGATTTATTAAAATCGACAATGGTGCGCCCGTTCTCGTCGGGCGCATCCACCCAAATGTATCTGCCGCCACCGTAGGTTTCTGCGCCGTTTGTGGCGTCGCCGAATTGAATCCAGAAGGCGCTATCGGCTGGGTTGCCCAGGACATCGAGTCGGTAGCGTTTCAATCCAACTCGAAACACCACAGCGCCAGGGGACTCACTTTCATTCACCGTTCCCAGAATGTTCGGCACGTTGATCGCCTTGGGTGGTTTGTAATACTCAAAGCGCGCACTGAGTCGCCACGCGGGATTCAACGGATACGAAGGAATACCGTCAAACGAAAGCAATGAAGATGCTAGGCTGTCGCGCACACGCACGGCGTATCGATCTCCCCGTCGGACGATGTGCCAATTGAGCGAGCCAAGTGTCAAAAGTGTCGCGTTCGCGTGCGAGCCCGGCTCCATCACGACCTCGTCGATTGCCGAACCTTCTCGCTGAACCGCCACATTCGGTGTGACTCTCATTGTCACCTGAGAATCGGATACCGCGAATGTCCCAATATGGCTGGGCACGCCGGCTCCACGAAACACGACGTCGTTGTCGTCCGCTGCGCCAACCCTGTTGTCGCCATTTTCCAGCCAGTGAAGACCGGTCAATAACAACCATCCCTCTTCATGTAACAGTCCGTAGCGATACTCGCGCCACGCATCGACGTCCATCTGGTGCGATTCGGTATCAATATCCGCCCGGGTGGCACATGCAGCGGTGAGCACGGTGCACGCGAGAAGCGCGCCGATCGTTGTGGTAGGAGTGGTGGGCATCAAGTAAAAGTATACGCCGCGGGAAGCGGTTGGCCAGGCCTGTCTAAGGCAAATCGTCGCCACACCCGCAGCCTATTCTCGCGAAGCGCCCAATAATCCGATTTCTGAAAAACATTGTTTTGAATTCCAGCAATTTCGAATACGATCGCTTCTGCAGCTGTGAGGGCCGGACCGGGTTGCGCAAACTATCCGTTGCCGATATATATCCGTGACAGATACTTAACGGAAACACGATGGCTAAACCAAGACAATCGGTGGAGGGCTTGCTCCCACTCACTCCTGCCGTCCTACACATCCTCTTGGCGCTAGCGGATCAGGACCGCCATGGACTTGGAGTCATGAGTGAGGTGGAAACACGTACGGGCGGGGCCGTTCGATTGGGGCCTGGGACGTTGTACGGAACCATCAAACGCATGGTGGCTTCCCGGTTCATTGTCGAAACTGAGAAGCGACCTGATCCTGACGACGACGATACCCGCCGACGCTATTACACCGTCACTGGCCTCGGTCGCCGCGTTTTGCATTTGGAAGCCGAACGATTGCAACAACTCGTTGTGACGGCCCGAGCGAAAAAGGTGCTCAGTTGAGTCTTCGGTTATACCGCCTGCTCGTGCGGTTCTATCCACAAGGTTTCCGTGAAAAATACGGTCCGGAATTGGTCGAGGCGTTTGCGGCACGACGACGATCGCGAACGATGGGCTTCGTACGATTTTGGATTTTTCATCTAAAAGACTTTGTATTGTCGTTGGTGCGCGAGCACGCTGACGCACGCCACAAACCACGTGCGAAGAAACGCATCATGTTGGAGGAGTGGATCATGAGTGTCTTATTACAGGATCTGAAATATGCTTTGCGAGTCATTCGCAACAACCCTGGTTTCGCTGCGATTGTGATTGTCACGCTTGGGCTCGGCATTGGCTTCAACACGGCGATCTTCAGTGTTGCGAACGGTGTTTTGCTACGACCGCTCCCATATGAGGAGGCCGATCGTTTGATGTGGGGATTTAGCACGTTCAGTGGTGCAGCCAATGCAAGCGTTTCGCCTCCAGATTTCCTGGACTACCGAGAACAAAACACCGTATTCGA
>JAZDDC010000190.1:0-5145 GCA_036679565.1 Gemmatimonadota bacterium | reverse complement strand
ACACAGTTCGACACCGTCGGCGGCGTTGCCCGGTGTAATAGCATCCGCGTTGAACACAACTCGGGAGCCATGCCCCATGAGTCGCAGATGCCGGTCCATCGTATCCTGGTTGAGACACACAAGAAGATCTAAGGTGTCGCCGTGCGTGTAGACGGGGTTTTCCGCGACACGCATGGTCAGGAAGATGTGACCGCCCCGGATAATCGACTGGTACGCGTTGTATGCATTGAAGTGCAGTCCACGCCGGACGAACAACCGTGCAAGAATATTCCCGGGTGTGGCGATTCCCTGACCGGCCGCACCACCGATGGCGAGAACGAAGTCGAATCCGGCAGAGGCCATGCAGTCCTCCTCACGCATGTGATGTCTGATTCTAGGGCTTCCCACACGGTGGCGTAAGAGCCCATTGGATTGTCTTGGAGCGCGTCTAGTGTTCCGATGCGCGAAGATTAACCGGCCGAACAGCCGAGCCAATGACGATGATGGCGGTACTTGTCACCAGAATGGGAATGAGCGGTAAAAAACCAAACGTGAGAAAACTCGGCAACCACCCGTAGTGAAACCCTACCAATAGGGATTCGCCCACGAGAATCGACACCAAACAACTGGTGGGGTTGGCGGTACGCCAAAAAAGCGCGGCGACCGTTGTGGGAAATAAAACCGCAAGACCGGTAAACGCTTCGGTGGCAATGTCGAATATTGTACTGGGCGGTCGGTACGCCACCGCCAGACCGACCAACGATAATAGAATGATGACGATGCGGCCCACCCGGACTTGGTTAGCCAATGGCATGCCGCGATTTGCACGTCCAACAAAAATGTCTCGGGTCACGATGGAACTCAACGCGAGTAGTTGCGAGTCCATGGTGGACATGAATGCCGCCAACGCACCAACCATCACCAGGGCGCCGAGCCACTCCGGCGCATGTGCCGTCAACATCATCGGTAATATCTGATCCGATTGAGTGCCTTCAAGCATCGGAAACGTCAGATGCCCCAAGACACCGATCATGACCGGACCCAAAAAGAGGGTTGCGGTCACGAGCGGATACAATAACGCGACATGGTGGAGCGACCGTTGCGTCTTGGGAATGAAAAACCGCATGAATACTTGAGGGAACATCGGAACGGAGACAACGTACAGCAACGTATAACTAAACCATCGGGCCGGAGTAAAGAAATCACTGCCACCGGAACGTGAAAACAACTCCGGTCGCACCCCAAAGACACGTGTGTTAGCAACCTCGAACCCACCCAGCGCAGACGCAACGAACACCACCGCAAGAACCATCAACACAAACATCATGGCGCCCTGAAATACATCAGTCAGCGCCACACTTCGCATACCACCCAAAGACACATAGAAAACCATACAAAACGTGAGCAATACCGCACCGCCGAAGTAGGGAATGGCGCCGTTGGTCAGCTCGGCGAGCAGATAACCCGCACCGATGGGTTGGATTGCGAGGTAAGGGATCGTAAAGAGCACCATGACGGCTGCGTACACTAACTTCAAAGGCGTATGCGCAAACCTGTCACCAATCAACTCGCTTGGGGTGACGTACTTGCGTTCGTTCGCAAGCTGCCACGCCCGCCCTCCAATGAACACGATCGCGACCGATACGAGTGCCGTCGCAAACGATTGAAAGGCATAGTAGCTGTAACCAATGCGATACCCGGCGCCCGCGAACCCCAAAAAGAAAAACGCGCTGAAATTGGTCGCGATGAGCGTGAAGAAAAGAACAACGGGTCCAACGGCCCGTCCGGCAAGGAAAAAATCGTCCGGCGTCGATTGGCTTTTACGGTACCCCACGATGCCGACACCCAACATGAACAACAGGTAGACCCCAACGATGACAAAGGAAATCATTTCCCATCTTTCGAGGTCGTGTTCCCGTAACCGTACCACAATACGACGATGGAAACACCGCCTTGCAGTGCCGCAAACAGGTAGACCCAGCGTGGCAATCCGAACAGCGAAAGTGCCACCGGGTCCGCCCACGTCCAGTAGTCTTGCGACAGCACAAAAAGTATGGCAATCATTGCGGCAGCAATCAGCGGTCGCGATCGTTTAACGGTCACCCTGTGTCACCTATCGTTTGGTCCATCGAGGACCGACATCCAAAAACTTTTTGGTGTTCAATTGTCGATCGAGTTTGTTACAAACGTTTATCAAAGTCCATCCTTGATGCGTTTTGCCGCCGGTGTCGGACGCATGGCGCGAATGGCGCTGATACCGGCCTTGGTGCTGAGCAACTGCGGATCGCAAACACCAAACGGTCCACCGTTCGACGGCCGCCAAATCCTCTTTATTGGGAACAGCCTAACCTATAGCAACGATTTACCCGGCATGCTCGGGGCAATGATCGACTCGGCGGGTGCCGAATCGACGCTCATACAGTCTTTGGCTCTCCCGGACTACGGCCTGGCGGACCATTGGGCCACGGGAGCAAGTGCCGCGATCGCGTCGCGTGCGTGGGACATCGTCGTATTGCAACAGGGACCCTCTGCCACTGAGGGGCGACCTTCATTGTTGGAATTCAGCCGCCGTTTTGATGTTGAAGTGGCCGCCGTGGGTGGCCGGACGGCGATGTATATGGTCTGGCCCTCACTGCATCGTTTCTTCGATTTCGACGGTGTCAGCGACTCGTACAGGATGGCCGCCGAACAGGTTGATGGCCTGCTATATCCGGCCGGTGAAGCGTGGCGCGCTGCATGGCGAATCGACTCGACGGTTGCGTTGTACGATCGGGATGGCTTTCACCCCAGTGTGCTGGGTACCTACGCGGCCGCCTTGGTGATGTTCGAGCAAATCACGGGGTTGAGCCCGCTGGAGGCCCCCCGGTCGCTGCGGACGGAATTGGACGGTATCACCATAGAGGTTCCTGATTCCACGGCCAATCTCCTGCAAATCGCCGCTGGCACCGCAAACCGGACATTCGCTCGACCATAAACCCCACTTTATCCTCCCTTGAGCGCAGGCCTGTTTATTAGGCATGGCTTCGTATTCCGTTTGAAATGTATTGATTAAGGAGCTATTTAAAATGCGGAGCGAATCGCTCCGAACCGGGTAGCCCACTGTTGGTGGGGAAGGTGGGCTAAGCCTAGATCCGGTAGGTCGTTACGAGGGGGATGGCCCGACACTTGGGCCGCTATGACAAACGCTACAACGAAGTGCGCCAGGTGCGGTAAAACTGTGCCCCCTGAGTCACGGTTCTGTCTCGAATGCGGATCCGATTTGACGGGAGTACCGGGCGCAGGCAGCGACTCGGAGCCAACGCGCCTCGCCGCCACTCAGGTGGACCCCCGTGCCTCAAGCGATCAAGCTCTGTTCGAGACACTGCGCCAGGCTACGCTCGGTGTTTACGATGTGATCGCTGAGGTCGGCCGAGGCGGCATGGCCAACGTGTATCTCGCCCATGATATCGCACTTGATCGCAAAGTGGCGATCAAGGTTATTACCCCCGAACTCCTCCGCTCCGGCCAAAGTATGGGCGAACGGTTTCAACGCGAAGCTCGCACGGCCGCGTCGTTGAGCCACCCTCACATCATTCCAATTTATGCCGTGAAGGAAAGCGAGCGAATTCTCTTCTTCGTCATGAAGTTCGTGGAGGGCCGTGCTCTCGAGTCGGTGGTCCGCGAAGAAGGGCAGCTTCCGGTCCCGATGGTACAAACCATCCTCAATCAGGTCGGCAGCGCGCTGGATTACGCACATACAAAGGGCGTCGTTCATCGCGACATAAAACCTGGCAACATCATGCTCGACGAGGGTGGCTGGGCAGTCGTCACCGACTTTGGGATCGCCAAAGTGATGGAGGCAGACGGCCTCACCATGACTGGGGCAACGGTCGGCACACCCACCTACATGAGTCCCGAACAATGCGCAGGCCTGAAACTCACGGGTGCGGTGGATCAGTACGCACTCGGCGTGGTGGCATACGAGATGTTGACGGGCCAATTGCCGTTTGAAGGTGACTCGGCCATGACGGTGATGTACAAACACACACACGAGGCGCCACCACCCATACAGGAGAGTTGGCCGGACTGCCCGCGACCACTCGGTGACGCCGTGATGCGGATGTTGTCCAAAGCGCCGGAAGATCGGTTTCCGACAATGGCTGCCGCGGTCGAGGCCATCGGCGTCGGCGAAATGGACGATACCATTCGCACGCGTCTTGTGTCACTGGCAAAAAGCGGCGGCAATCAAGCGCTACTCGCTCAGTTCCAAACACCAAAGAGTTCAGTTCCCAGACCGGATGCGTTCAAGACCCGTGGCACCCCCACCGGGGTCGCGATTCCAGAAATCGAGGACAGTGGTGCCGCGCATTCTTCGATGCAAAGTGGGCAGGGAACACCAGTTCCCAGCGATGCCTCCAAGTCGAAGTTGGTATGGGGTATTCCCGCCGGTGTCGGCGTGCTCGGCGCCGCCGTTTGGTTGATCTTCTCGTTCGGCGGAGGTCCCAGCGAACCCGGCATTCAAACAGCACCGTCGAATCCGGCAACGACCAACGGTGCGTCCACTCAATCATCGGACAACGTAGCACGGCTGACCGTTGGTCCCGAAAGCGCAACGCTACGTCCCAGTAGCACGGTAATGCTAACGGCATTGGCCACCGACTCGGCGGGTTTGGCGATTCAAGACCCGGGTGTCACGTTCGAGTCGCGGGACCCGGCCATCGCAAGCGTCTCAACCGACGGGTTGGTGACGGCGTTGGGTGCCGGGCAAGTCCAGATTATCGCTCGCGCCGGCACTCATTCAGTTGCCATCCCCGTAACAGTTACTGCACCACCGCCACCACCGCAAAACAGCGGGGCCCAAAATCAGCCAACCGCACCAGCTCGCGTGGCACGTGTCACCGTGACTCCAAGCAGTTCGCAAGCCCGTCCTGGTGACGAAATCGTTCTCACAGCGACATCGTCCGATGCGTCCGGTCGTGCGTTGACGGGGAGAAGCCCCGTTTGGATGTCCAACAACCTTCGGGTCGCTACCGTGACATCCGAAGGAACGGTCCGAGCGGAGGGAGAAGGGACGGTTTCGATCATCGCAAACGTTGAGGGAATAGCGGACACGGTTTCCGTTACGGTGGAACCTTTCGCGATCGCCCGGGTGGCAGTTTCCCCCGGAACCAACACACTCAACATCGC
>JAZDDC010000019.1:0-2011 GCA_036679565.1 Gemmatimonadota bacterium | reverse complement strand
ATCGTTGCCAAAAATTCACTCTTCACGCGTGTTGCGGCTTGGGCTTCTTCTTTGGATTTTTCCAACTCCTGTGTGCGTTCTTGCACCTTGGTCTCGAGATTCCTCGCGTGCTGGTTGGCAGCACGGTACAACGTGGCGGTCTCGAGGAGACTCGAGCATTGCGCGAGCGCAATCGAGATTAATTTTTGGGATGCTTCCGGGACAAACGTGCGTTTTGGATTTAGGATTCCGAAACACATGCCCACGACGCGCGAGCGGGTAGCCATTGCATGCAACATGACTCGCCCGGTTCCGTCATGTGCCGGCAACATGATTGGGCGGTGTTGATCAACTGCCCATGCAAACGTACCATCATCAATGTGATGCTCTAACAACTTTATCAGTTTTGTTCGTTCCTGCCACGGGTGAAAGTGGACGGGTTGGAACTCTTGTCGACGGCCCAAAAGCCGAGCGCCTCGAAATCTGCGAAGCGCATGAGTGCGGGTGCGGTGACCTCGCACAGGTGGGCGCTGCTTGGTTCTTTGCTGATGTCATCGAACGAACGGTGCAATGTCGAGGCGACATCGAGGCACTCCAGCAGCCAACGGTTCATCAGCGTTGGAGATTGCTGGCGCTTTGCCTTCAGCGGGTCAGAGCTATTGTCGTCGATGTTCACAGTTTCATCACTCACTTAAAATTGCCCGGACGACGGCAGAGTACTGAATCTCAATCTCGGCGAATGTTGCGGGCGAGACCGCACTCGTGCGGTCTACACGGTACCAAGCGGCGTCCGATAGCGGCGGGATGAATTGTTCTCCACTGTGCCCCAGCAACAACGAATGCGCTGTCACGTCGGCGATATGCACGATCGCCGCATCCACTTGGAACCGACGAGCGTTTTTTGGGTCGTGATGAAACCCGACAGGTTCTTGAAGACTCTCTGGCAACCGCCACGCGCTCATCAGTGTCTGCCCAACTTGGGCGTGGTCATACCCCATCATCTCCTGTTCGAGTACGTACACAAGGTGTCCATTTTCTCGTGCGCGTTTCATGCACTCGATGGCGTCGTTCGGCGCGCTCATGAACAAGAGGAGTCGACCGATATCATGGAGCAGACCAGCGACGAAAAGTCGTTCGACGTTAGCTTCGCCACGTTCTGTAGCCAAAACGCGGCATGTGACACCGGTGGCCAAGCTGTGTTTCCAAAATGACTCCATGTTGATGTATTCGGCCGGTACTTCGTCGAACATCGAGATGACGGAGGTTGCAAGGACGAGGTCGTAGAGCTGATGTGTGCCGATGACTGACAACGCTTACGGTTGGACAATCCTCTACCAGGTCGGTAATGCTAGGTGCCACCGCCTGCTCCCGCGCTCCGCTTTACATAGCGGACCAGGCATTCCTGGAACAGCTGTGCGATGAACGGATGCTCCAGGTTTGTGTGCTTGAAAAGTTCGCGCACTTCGGGTTGATACTTTTCGAGAAGCGCCGGATCGATAGTTACGACGGCCAAATCGTCTGTCTCGCCACCTTCCCCGGCTATATCGACCTCGGCAACGCCCCACATCTTGAACCGCCGCAAGTCTTTTTCGGATAATACAGTTCCCGCTCGGAGCAACGGTTGCCCGTTTCGGTCAAGGACGTCCCCACCCAACTCCATCCCCTCTTGGACATGTTCTATTCGCAATGCCGGCATGGCCTCATCAGTCCGTTCGCTCTGGTTTTCTCAGGTATGACTAGTTTCCACTATCGACCAACACGGATCGATCCTTGAGTGGCCTGCTGCGGGTCATTGTGCCGTAATACGTTGTGGCACAACGTGTTCTGGGAGGCATGCGACGATGTAGATAGGCGTGGATTAGGTTAGACCCAGTTTCTCAGCGAGTCCAATGCGTTGCATCTTGCCGGTGGGCCCTTTTGGGATTTCGGTGAGGATAACGATTTTTCGTGGCACTTTGAAATCGACCAGCTGTGCCGCTGCGAAAGTGCGAATATCTTCCTCGGTAGTCTCCGCACCCTCCTTGAGTACCAC
>JAZDDC010000189.1:0-10534 GCA_036679565.1 Gemmatimonadota bacterium | reverse complement strand
GAGGGGGCACTTTACCCGGCGCTGCACAGGCTAACCCGACAGAAACTCGTCGAAGGCGAGTGGCGCATCTCAGAAAAGCGCAGGCGGGCACGCTTTTACGACATCACATCCGAAGGATCAAAAGCGTTGCGACAAGAAATCAGACAGTGGGTCAAGCACACGGGCGCCGTCAACAAGGTGCTCGGGCTCACTTGATCGAAACGTGAGGCCGACACCGGGGTGGCGCCCTGCACGCCGATCGAAATCACCGCGGCGCGAAGTCGACGACGAACTCCAGTTCCACATCGAGGGCCGCATCGCAGAATTGCGTGCACGTGGTATGGCAGCGAACGCGGCCCGCACCAAGGCGTACGAACAATTCGGCGACGTGGTGGGCGTGCGCGCATCCTGTATCGCACTCCACCGGACCAAGAATATCCAACCCGGAAGACCATTCAATATGCGGCTCTTCATCCAAGATTTTCGTTATGCGATTCGAGCCCTGGTGAAACGCCCGGGTTACACTGCGTCCGTTGTTGCCACATTGGCTTTGGCGGTGGGCGCAACGACATCCGTGTTCAGTGTCGTCAACGGCGTTCTCCTACGCCCCCTCCCCATCCCGAACCCCCAACAGGTTGTCAGAGTGTGGGAAGTAGACCAACGACCCGGTTTCTTCGACGATAAAAACAAGGTGACAGTGGCCAATTACGGAGATTGGCAAGACGAGAACCGGGTATTCGACGTGATGGCTGCGTTCCAGCAGTACCCCATCACGCTTCGTGACGACGGGGATCCACGCCACATCATGGCAGCCTTTGTTTCGGCAGAGTTTTTCGAGGTCCTCGGCATGCGTGCGGCAACGGGACGTACGTTTCTTCCAGAGGAAGACTCACCTGACGCCCAACAGATCGTCGTGATCAGTGATCGTTTTTGGAAACGCAGGTTGGGTAGTGCCCCCGATGTCTTGGAAAGAACCCTCGGGATTGGCTCCGATGTGTATCCCGTGGTCGGGGTGCTGCCACCTTCGTTTGACCAATTGGACCAGGGCATAGATGTCTTGATGCCACTTGGTCTTCGACCCAACCAGTTCGACAACAGGCGGTCACACACCATCAATGTGATTGCACGGATCAAACCAGGAAACTCAGTCTACGACGCGCAACAGGATATGGATCGCATCGTCGATGGTTTGCGGCCTCTCCATCCACAGTTCCTCGAAGGTTGGGGTGTAAACGTACAGTCACTGACGGACGCCATTGTTGGGGATATAAGGCCGGCGCTGTTAGTGCTCCAAGCCGGCGTCATCGTTCTTCTCATCATCGCGACGGTCAATGTCACGAACATCATGCTGGCACGAACCATGGCCGAGCAGCGTGAACTCGCCATCCGAACCGCACTCGGTGCCGGGCGCAGCCGGTTGATCGCGCAGAAACTGGGTGAGGCGGCGACGCTAGCCTCGGTTGGCGGCATGCTCGGAGTATTGCTTGCCTACGCTATGACCGGAGTTCTCCTAACCTTCTCTCCAGACAGTCTTCCGATGGTTGATCAGGTGGGCATAAGTGGGCCGGTGTTGGCGTTTGCCCTTGCCGTAACCGCATTGGCCGCACTCGCATTTGCGCTCGCCCCGGCGCTGAGGGCTAGCAGGCCTAACCTGTCACACGCGTTAAAGACCCGAAATGCAACCGTTGATCGCCGCCATCACCGTTTTCGCGCGGGACTCGTGGTCGCGCAACTAGCGTTCTCCTTGACACTCCTCATCTCCGCGGGTCTGCTCGTCAAGACATTCATTCGTCTTATGCAGGTCGATCCCGGTTTCCGTGTAACCGGCATCGCCACGGCCAAGATTACGCTTCCCTTCCGATCATACCCTACATCGGTGGACCAAGCGGCGTTCTACGATCGTATTCTCGAGCAGGTCCGCATGCGGCCGGGTGTAACGTCCGCCGGTGCCACGAAGTTCTTACCGATGGTGGACGAAGAGTGGACATGGAGCGTCCAGATCGAAGGCCAACCAGAGCGCTTAGACGGAGAGAAGCGAGACTACGGTCGTCACGCTGTGATGCCGGGTTACTTCGAGGCGATGGACATAACATTGCGACAGGGGCGCCTGATCAACGACTTCGATCGGGTCGACAATCCACCGGTGGCCTTGGTCAACGAAGCGTTTGTCGGTCGGTTTTTCCCTGCCGGTGGTAACGCGGTAGGCAGTCGTATGATGATCATCGGTGAGGAGGATTGGATCGAGATCGTAGGTGTAGTGGGCGACGTACATCACTACACCCTGGATGCCGATCCTCAGCCTGCGTACTACGCGCCACTCGTACAGTTCCCAGACGACTTTGGCTTTGGCATCGCAATGAACGTCGTGTTACGGACCGATGGGAATCCAGTGGGAGCCCTCAACGCCACCCACAATGCCGTTCGCGAACTCGATCCGTCAGTCGCGCTGAGCGAGAAATCCACCATGGTAGACCACGTGGCGGCATCGGTGGCACGCTCCAGATTCGCTATGACCCTGCTGAGCACGTTCGCTCTGATCGCGGCAGCGCTGGCTGCGGTCGGCGTTTACGGTGTGGTCTCGTACTCGGTCGGACAACGCACCCAGGAGATCGGCGTGCGACTGGCACTCGGCGCGAGGGGTCCATCAATCGTCACCGACATTGTCGGTAGCGCTGTGAAGTTGGCGTTCGCCGGCGTTGCGATTGGCATCGTCACCGCAATCTTCGTAACACGGTTCCAGGCAAGCCTCCTGTTCAACGTATCGACCATCGACCCGATGACGTATGGTGGGCTCGCTGTAACGCTAGTGCTCGTAGCCGGGGGTGCGGCCTTTTTCCCGGCATACCGAGCAAGTCGTACCGATCCGATGCGTGTATTGCGAGAAGAGTGAACCGCATATGCAGGCCCATCGGAAGTTACGGCACAGATCTATCGATCGATTTGAGGTCATGTTGCGGGAGGTCGGGAACCCGCCAGTTTGTGATTAACCTCACGGCAAGACCAACTGACTTCTTGCATGCTCGGGCCGAGGCGGCGATGAACTGCAGTTGAAGTTGGGATCTCGCGTCGTCTGATTATTGGACGTCCCTCGACTGCCAGAGGGTAATAGGCGGACGGGCATTTTCCTCCACGCCCCGTCCGCCATTCCAATCTCCCGCAGCATCAATTCGTGCGGGCCTGCGGAACGATAGGCGCCTAAGGACACGCTAACCGATTCCTCCAAAGATTTGCTTCATCGTCACCGTCCCGCCTCGACCGACCGAGATGGCGCGTTCACCGACAGGCAAATCAACCCACAGCGTGCCTCTCATTGCATAGGGAACGGAGCCCGTATCAAGTAACGCGCGAGCCCCGGCGCCGACTCCCTGCCACGTGAAGCGCAAGGGAAGTTCAACCGAGGTGTGTTCTCCATCGGGAAGTGACAATCCGTGATCAAGCGCAATCTCCCCAAATGGCGTCTCATCGAGTGCCAGTGCCAACGAAAGCCGTCCGCTATTGATGTCGAAGGCGTTGGGATTGTACACGTCGAGCACGACATTGAGAGTCCCGCCAGATAACCCCAGTCCAACAACTTGGATCTCCATCAGATCCACCTCGGGTTCGACGAAAGCCATCTGTGACAGAGTAGCACAGCCCGAAAAACCGACCGATGCAACCAGGCTCCAAAGCGTCAAAGACCCTCGTGTCATCCTCACCTCGCGAGATGGTTCGTCGAGAATATCGCATTGAACACACGCGAACGCACGCCCAAAAACGTCTTTTCATAGGGGAATTGGCACGTTCTTTTTGTGATTTTGATTGCACTTCATAGGGGGGAATACGTATTTCATAGGGGAAAACACAAAAAAAAGCTTGTTCATTTACGATAAGCGTTTACTTTGGTGGCGATTGGGGTTGGGCAGTTAACGCAACTCTCCGTTACCACAGAGGGGGAAATGGCTGCTAAACGACGCAAGAAAAAAACGGCAACGCGCAGTACCAAGCGCAAAGCCACCAAGAAGAAGGTGACCAAACGCAAGGCTACAAAGCGTAAGGTCACCAAGAAAAAGGCTACGAAGCGGAAAGCCACTAAGCGCAAGGCGACCAAGAAAAAGGCCACCAAGCGCAAGGCGACGAAGCGGAAAGCCACCAAGCGTAAGGCGACCAAGAAAAAGGCCACCAAACGCAAAGCAACGAAGAAGAAAGCTACCAAGCGTAAGGCGACCAAGAAAAAGGCCACCAAGCGTAAGGCAGCGAAGAAACCCGCCAAGCGTAAGGCTGCAAAGAAAGCTCCAGCCAAACGCAAGGTGGCCCAGAAGAAGCGGAAGCCAAATCCGGCTTTCATGAGGCCGCTGCAACCAGACGCAGCTTTGGCGGAGGTCGTTGGCAGTAAAGGATTGCCACGCACCGAAGTCACGAAAAAGCTGTGGGCTTACATCAAGCGCCGCGACCTGCAGGATAGCGTCAATCGCCGCATGATTAACGCGGATGATAAGCTTCGACCGATTTTTAACGGTCGTTCGCAGGTCAGCATGTTCGAGATGACGAAGTTAGTAAACGACCACATGTCGTAAGTGGTGTTCTTCGCATCTTAATCGCCGGTTGTCGGCATCCCAGCCCCAGATCCCAACAAAGGGCCGGCGCGCTCGCCGGCCCTCAGGGGGGGGCCACCAGACGCTCCGCCCAACGCCCTTCCACTCTGTGAACAGCAATTAACGATTTGCGATTAACGATTGCAGATCTGCGATTCGTTGAAGTCCGATGGCCCGGCCTAGAACAACGTGAACTGCCCGATCGGTGCAAAACTCTTCCTGTGATGCGCCGTCGGCCCGTACTGCTGAATGGCAGTGAAATGATCGGCCGTGGCATACCCCATGTTGCTCTCCCAATTGAACACGGGATAATGAGAGGCCAAGAGTGTCATGAGTCGATCGCGAACACACTTGGCGAGGATCGACGCGGCCGCGATCGATTGAGACACGGAATCCCCCTTTATGATCGCTTCGTGCTGGCACTGCAGTTCGGGTAGCGCGGTGCCGTCTACGAGTATGCGGTCCGGTTGTTTGGGAAGGTGGGCCAGAGCCCTGCGCATGGCGAGGCCGGTGGCCGACAGGATGTTTCTCCGATCCACTTCCCTGACCGACGCCGCACCGACACCCCATGCCAAGACATGGGATTTGATGAGCGCCGAGAGTTCTTCTCGACGTTTAGCAGTGAGTTGTTTCGAGTCACGAAGTCCGTCGATGGCGGCACTGTCCGCACGAAAAACCACGGCAGCCGCCACCACCGGCCCAGCCAACGGGCCACGTCCGACTTCATCCAACCCCGCCACTAGTTGATGGCCTTGCGACCACAACCTGCGTTCGCGGTCGAGGGTCGGGACGACTAAATCAGGCGTCGCGGCGCTCGCGAATACGCGCGGCCTTACCGGAAAGCTTGCGGAGATAATGTAACTTGGCCCGACGCACCCGACCTCTTCGCACGACTTTGATTTCACCTAAACTCGGCGAGTGCAGTGGGAAAATACGCTCGACACCAATGCCACTCGAAACCTTCCTGAGTGTAAACGATTCATGCATCCCACCACCGCGTCTGCCAATGCAAACACCCTCGAACGCCTGGAGACGTTCTTTCTCGCCCTCGCGGACACGTACCTGAACCCGAACGGTATCTCCCGGGGAAAACTCGGGAATGTCCGTTCGCAGTCCTTCTCGTTGAATTTCAGCCAAGTATTCCATGATTGTATCCTCTTCGATCGAGCTATTCGATCGGTCCGTGTTCATCCTGATAACGCTTCCAAAGATCAGGCCGACGGGTCTTCGTTAGTTCTCGTGCCGACTCTGTCCGCCATGCTGAGATCCGTGCATGATCGCCACTCAACAATACATCCGGTACCCGAATTCCCCGGTGCTCCGGGGGCCGTGTGAAGCTCGGTGCGCCCAGCAACCCATCGTAATGCGAATCTCCGGCGGCCGATTCATGATCACCCAAAACACCGGGCAAGAGTCGAACAACCGCATCGACAACACAAAGAGCCGCAAATTCTCCACCTGACAGTACAAAATCACCGATGGATCTTTCTTCCACCCCTTCGTAGTCCACAACCCGTCCGTCGATATCCTTGTAGTGACCACACAACAGCGTGACCTCATCCGCCAAACTGTATCGTACCGCGTCGTCGTGGCCAAACAATTGTCCGCGAGCGGACAACAACACGATCGGAGATGTTGCTTGCAAGGCATCCAGAGCTTCGTAGAACGGCTCCGGCTTCAACACCATCCCACCACCACCGCCGTAAGGATAATCGTCCACGGTGCGATGCGGGTCATGTGTGTGGTCTCGTAAATTTACCACATGGTACTCGACCAACTTTTTCTCTTGCGCTCGCCCGACAATACTGGTTCCCAGAGTACCTGCAAAAAGCTCAGGGAAAACGGTGACGACGTTTATCCGCAACTCATAACTCCAACAGACCCGGTGGCAGATCCACCTCGATTCGCCGTCCGGGGCGATCCACCCGCACAAGTATCGGCGGCTTAAAGGGAACTAGGTGTTCGCGACCATCAGCCTCAAACAGCAAGAACTCACCAGCCGGTCCATCGAGTACTTCCTTTGCAATACCCAACAACTCATCCCCCTGGACGACTTCCGAGCCAGGGATCTCATGGACGTACATCTCATCATCCGCGGGAGGCTTTAGTTCCTCCACTCGCGCACCGAACAGCCACTCTGGCCACGCCTCCAACGGAGTGCGTTCTTCGATGCCACGGAACGCCAGCAACCATTTTCGTCCGAACGGTCGCGCGCGAACCACTTCGAGTTCATCGCCGACCGGCATCCCGGCAACGTCTATCGGCGTAAGTTTTCGGCCCGCAACAAAAACGTTTTCCGGCTCACTTGTCACCGGCAGAACGAGGGCTTCTCCCTTGAGCCCATGCGGCTTTCGGAAGCGCGCTACCACGAGGTAGTCCGCCTCCATCACGCACTAAGCCTGTGGAGTAGGCTCGCCCACGCTTGCTTTCTTCAGCAGCGAGCGAACGGTATCCGACGGGGTTGCGCCCGCCTCGATCCAGTACTGAGCGCGTTCCATGTTCACCGTAATCGTGGCTGGTTTTGTCCTTGGGTTATAGTGACCCAGGGATTCGATGAACCGGCCATCGCGGGGAGATTGTTTGTCAGCGACGACGATGCGATAGGTCGGCTGTTTGCGACGACCTACTCGTCGGAGTCGAATACGTGTTGCCATAGTGTGACCTCGTTACCTCAGCGTGCTCGCATTCCGAGCTTGCCCATTTGTTTCATCATTTTCTTCATCTGCGCGAACTGCTTCAACAGACCGTTCACCTCAGAGACCGGTCGGCCGCATCCCTTGGCGATTCGCGAGCGGCGAGACCCATTGAGGATGTCCGGCTTTTGCCGTTCCTGCGGTGTCATCGAGAGAACGATGGCCTCAAGGTGTCTGACTCGGTTCTCATCGACCTGCGCACTCTTTATCATCTTGGCGTTGACACCGGGCATCATCCCGAGCAACCCCTTTAGCGGACCCAATCCTCGAGATTCATTCCCTTACCCGAGAGCGCCTTCTTGGCCAACTGCTCTGCATCTTCCTGCTCGATGTTGTCGGCCGCTCTTTCGACCAGTCCGACGATATCGCCCTTTTGAAGGATTCGTCCCGCCATGCGACTGGGGTCGAACACCTCCAGGTCCTGCAACTGCTCACCTACACCGACGAACTTGATTGCCGCCCCGGTGACACCGTGGATTGACAGTGCGGCCCCGCCACGGGCGTCCCCATCCAACTTCGTCAGAATGACACCCGTGATGCCGAGCGCGTCGTGGAAGCCGCCTGCGATCTTCACGGCATCCTGACCCGTCATGCTATCGGCGACGAGCAAAATCTCGTTCGGCTGAGTCACGTCACGAAGATGGATCAACTCGTTCATCAACAACTCGTCGATCTGTAACCGACCTGCCGTATCGACAAGCACCGTCCTGGCTCGAACCGCGCTCGCTTCCTTCACGGCCTCAGCCACCAACACCGCCACGTCATCCACACCGGGCCGGTCGGCGCGACCAAAAACCGGCACATCTATTTTCTGGCCCAACTGCCTCAACTGGTCTTCGGCCGCCGGACGCGCCAAATCCGCCGCCACCAGGAACGGGGCCTTTTGTTCTTTCTTCAACCGAGCTGCAAGCTTGGCCGACGTTGTCGTTTTGCCCGAGCCCTGCAAGCCCACCACCAAGAAAACCGACGGTGGCACCGACGCAAACTGCAGCGGCGCCCGCTCTTTTCCCAGCAAATGTACCAACTCGTCGTGTACGATCTTGACGAGTTGATTTCCCGGACTAACCGAACGTGTTATCTCCTGCCCAACCGCGGTCGCCTGAACCCTCTTGACAAATTCCCGCGTAAGCTCAAACGAGACATCCGCCTCCAACAACACTCGGCGGATCTCCCGCATCCCTTCCTTGACCGCATCCTCGGTAAGGACCCCGCGACCGGAAAGCCCTCGCAGGACAGACGTTAGGCGTTCCGATAGGACCGAAAACATATAGCCTGTAAGGATAGTTGCGTAGGCAGATAGGCGGTAGGTAGGAGGTTTAAGATTGGATTGGTCTGTTACAGCTACCCGCCACCCGCTGCCCGCCGTTCCCCGACAGATTTTGAGGCCCGGTTAGAGGCATCGAGTGAGAGCAGTTAGCTGGCAGCGGGTAGCGGGTAGCTCCCCACCAGCCCCTACTACCTTACACACCACATGAACCGACCCACACACCCGGAACTATCAGCCTAAAAAATGGACTGGAACCTCGTAAACGCCCTCGTCACTGTCGCGTTTGGCGCCGTCGCCGGCGGGGTCACCAACGCCGTGGCAATCTGGATGTTGTTCCATCCCTATGAATCACGCGGCGTGGGCCGTCTTCGCCTCCAGGGCGCCATACCAAAAAATAAAGTTCGTCTGGCGAAGACCATCGGGCGGACGGTCGGCGAGCGACTGCTGACTTCTGAAGATCTGGCCAAACAATTGAGCGCACCTGGTCTGCGAGAGGCCTTCGATCGAGCGGTGGGGACCTTTGTCGTGTCCATGCTTGAAACGGACCGTGGATCGCTGCGAGAGGAATTACCCGAGGGGATCATCACAGAAATCGAGCAAGCGTTTACCGCGCTAGCGCCATCTATCGTCGACCAGCTCGTCGACTACACAAAATCGGATGGTTTTCGCGAAACCGTGGCCGGTCTTCAGAAACGCATGACAGATGACTTCGGCGACCGCCCCCTGAGTGAGTTTCTCACCGACGAGCGCCGAGAGTCAATCCGTAAGCGCGTGGAAGAATGGGTCGGCGAAGCGGTGATGAGTACGGATCTACAGAACGTCATCCGCCAGTGGCTGGACAAGCAAGTGGGTAAGTGGGAAACGGACCAGACACCGCTGATGGAGCGTTTGCCAACGCCTCTGGTGGCCGCGATGGAAAAGCAGATCGCGAATTACCTGCCGTTGGCAATCGACCGGATCGCGGAAGTTCTGAGCGACCCAACGTCGCGGTCCAATATCCAAGAGTCCCTGCATCGGCTCTTCGAAGGTTTTGTCAACAATTTGCTCCTGCACGAACGCATCGTCGCCCGGCTCGTGGTTACCGAACGGACCATTGCCCGGCTACTCGACAACGTGGAGCGCGATGGTGTCGAACACGTTACCCGGCTGCTCGAGGAGCCGGAAATGCGCAATCAGGTCGCGCGCAGCGTCAACGACGCGGTTGTCAAATTCCTACGCAAACCATTGGCAGAACATGTGAGTGCGCTCGGACCTGAAAGGGTTGCCGGCATAAAAGAGACGATCACGGAGAACATCGTCGATGCGCTCCGGGACAAGACGACACGAGCATTTGCCATCGGCCGGGTGGACAAGGCTATCAAAGAAGGCGCCGAGGCCCGAACGGTCGGTGAGATCTTGAGTCGGATCCCAGCGGAGGAAGCCACGCGGTGGGCCGCATCGGCAATAGCAACACCACGCGTGCAAAGATGGATCACGGAGGGATCATCCTCCGCGTTGGGCACACTCCTCGACCGTCGCATTGGCCGACCGTCGGACCGACTTCCAGAAGGCAGCATCGGGCGGATCACAACCGCTCTCTCGCCGGCAATTTGGGATTGGATCCAGGATCAGATACCGAAGATTGTCGCGCAATTGGACATTCAGACCATGGTCGAAGAAAAAGTCCTCGGATTTTCCCTCGATCGCATAGAACAGATTGTCCGCAACACCACTCAGCGTGAATTGGATCTCATCATCAAGCTGGGGTACGCACTTGGCGGCGTTGTGGGAGCGGTGGCGTATCTGGTTTCAATCGTCCTTGCGTGACGGCGTCTCTTCTCAGCTAGCCTCGCGCGAAACAGTCACCGTAGGCGGTTGTTGCAACAACGACCAGCCCTGCGGGCCATCCACAACCAGCACAGCCGGAACACCGTCCAGCTCGCGCAGCTCTGCCCGAAACGCACGGCCAGCGCCCAAACCGCCACGCCAAGCTGGTTCAAATGCCGCGTGAAATCTTTGTGCTGCATCCATCGTGTCCCACGCGG
>JAZDDC010000188.1:0-18903 GCA_036679565.1 Gemmatimonadota bacterium | reverse complement strand
TCGGGCGCCATGGGCCAAGGGAGTAGGGTGTTGGGTCGGAGATCGATGTCGCCGATGGCCATACTTTCGTGGGTGGATTCATGGGTGGCACGGGAGCGTACAAAAGTCCCGCGTCCCACTTCCCCTCGCACCAACCCGCGCCGCTCGGCCTCGGCGTACCCGCGAGTTACCGTTGTCAGCGCAATGCCGAGTGAGTCGGCAAGATCCCTTTGGGTGGGCAGTCGTTCGCCTGGCCGGATTTCGCCTTCTTCAATGGCGAGCCCAATTTGATTGGCAAGTTCCCGATAGAGTGGCCCCTCTCGATCTTGTATGTTCAATTCCCATATTGTCATACATGTAATACTAGTCTTGCATTGGTAGCACAGCAATACATATTGCCTTTTTTCTAAGCGCAATTCGCAATGAATTGGATATTGTCATGAGTGCAATCACGAATCAAATGGGCCTGGCGGCGACGTCAAACGAATCATCAGACTCCACAGGCGGCCAACCAGGCCACATCTCCCCGCTGGACCCGGCGGACTGGGACGATCTCCGATCGCTCGGTTCGCGGATGGTTGGCGACATGTTGTCGCACTTGAAGACGGTCCGGGACCGGCCGGTTTGGCAACCGGTACCGGGCGATGTCAGGACGCGCCTTTCACAGCCCCTTAATAAGGAAGGAATTGGCGAGCAAGCCGCATACGAGGAATTCACCCGCGATGTTCTGCCGTACGGCATCGGTAATCTGCACCCCCGGTTTTGGGGCTGGGTGATCGGGAGTGGGACACCGTTGGGTGCGTTATCTGAACTCCTGGCTGCCACGATGAACGCCAATGTCTCCGGCATCAACGGCGCGCCGGTTTTAGTAGAGCAGCAGACCATTGAGTGGCTGAAGGATCTCCTCGGGTATCCCATGGGGGCCAGTGGGTTGTTTGTCAGTGGTGCCTCGATGGCCAACATGGTTGGACTTGCGGTCGGTTTAAGTGAACGTGCCGGATTTGATGTTTTGAAGGATGGGTTGGCCCGCGCACCCAAGCCCCCGGTACTCTACACGTCCTCACAGACACACTTCTCCGTTGGCAAGACAGCGCGGACGCTTGGTATTGGGAGCGCTGGTGTTCGTGCACTGCCGGTTACGACGGATTACGCGATGGATGTAAATGCCCTCGAGGCCTCTATTCGTGAAGATCGTTCGCGTGGTCTCCAACCCTTCGCGATCGCCGCAACCGCCGGCACTACCAATACGGGTGCATTTGACGATTTGAATGCGGTGGCAGACGTTGCCGAGCGTGAGGGATTGTGGCTGCACGTGGACGGCGCGTTCGGTGCGTTTGCGGCGCTGGTGCCGGAGTTGAAACACTTGGTCTCCGGAATGGAGCGCGCCGACTCGCTGGCGTTCGATCTTCACAAATGGTTCTTGGCGCCAATCGAGGCGGGTGTTGTCTTCGTGAAGGACGCGCAGGCACATGCGAAAGCGTTCACGGAGGATGCTGGTTACGTGAAAGGCCTTTCCGGTGGTCTAGCAAACTACGATGTGAGTTACTATGGGCTCAGTCCCCAACTCACGCGGGGGTTTAAGGCGCTCAAGGTGTGGATGGCGCTCAAGGCGCACGGAGTCGCACCGTACGCTGATGTTGTGCGGCGGAACATAGAACAGGCGCGCCATCTGAAACGCTTGGTTGATGAGCACGAAGAACTCGAGTTGATGGCGTCCGTGTCTTTGAACGTTGTCTGTTTTAGATACGTAGGGCGGAAACATAACATCGACGATAGGGAGATCGACCGGCTCAACACGGATATTCTCATTAAGCTTCAAGAAGACGGAACTGCGGCGCCAACAAGCACCGTGTTGCACGGTCGGTTTGTGCTTCGCGTGTGCATCACCAACCACCGGACTCGTCTTGACGATCTTGATCTTCTGGTCACGGAGGTCGTTCGTTTGGGGCACCATCTTCATGGATAGCCCGTGAGCACAGGTACACGCATTGCGATAGCTTACGCGATTGTTTGTGTAGTTTGGGGATCAACGTATCTTGCCATCCGCGTTGGTGTGCATCACCTGCCGCCAGCGTTGCTGGGCGGGGTGCGTTTCGTCATTGCGGGTCTACTGCTGATTGCCATAGCGCGGATGCGAGGGGATCGGTTACCCACAGCGCGCGCGGACTGGCAGACCAATGTCATCGTGGGCGTGTTGTTGCTCGCGGGCGCCAACGGCTTAGTCATGTGGGCGGAGCAGTACGTGACATCGGGTGTGGCTTCGATTTTCGTCGTGACGGTGGCACTCTGGTTAGCTGTTTTCGATGCGGTGATCCCAGGCAGTTCCTCGCGGCCCACCGGCATACAGTTTGTTGCCTTGTTTGTCGGGTTTACAGGTACGTTGCTGTTGGTTGGTACGAGCCTCGAGGAACTTCGTGCGGCTGACTGGCGCGGACCGGTCGCTTTGACTGTTGCATCAATCTTATGGTCTATGGGATCGATCTATTCGCAACGCCACCCGCCAAAGACCTCGGGTCCGTATATGAATTCCGCGCTTCAACAACTCGCTGGCGGTGTTGTATTGCTGCTGATCGCGACGGGAACCGGTGAATGGCGCACGGCGAGCTTTGACTGGATCGGCGCAGCAGCCGTACTGTATCTGATCGTGTTCGGTTCGATTATTGGCTTCACCGCTTTTGTCTACATCCTCAAGCACATGTCCGCGACGATGGCTGGTACGTACGCGTACGCCAACACAGTGGTCGCGGTATTTCTTGGCTGGGCGTTACTTGGCGAGCAAGTTACAGGCAGAACATTTTTGTCGATGACCATCGTGATCGGTGCGGTGATCTGGGTGCGTGCCGCCCGGCGGCGACCCGACCCGGACTCCGCGTCGGCGCGTAGTTAGGCATGCTGCACATGCTGACTCTGCTGCCGTCGGTGACGGTACACCTCCGCCTCAAAAAACCTAACAGAACCCTGACATTTCGTGCAGTCTCTGGGCAGGCCAAATTCTCATCGGCGGCGTACATTGCAAGAATTGACTGCATAGAAGGAGTCGCATGAGCACGCTCCGACAAACCATCCGTTTCGTTATCCGCAATATCATGGCCAATCCGGGCTTCTCATTTCTCGCCATTGGCATCCTTGCGATTGGTATTGGTTCCTCCACCGCGATCTTCAGCGTGGTCCACGGGATACTATTTCGAAGCCTGCCGTACGAGCAACCCAATCGTATCGTGCGTGTTTGGGCCGACCGTCATGGGGAAGGGGACAATCAAGCTACACTCCGAGTCGTGGAAGTGCAGGCTCTAGAGCGTCAAGCGACATCTTTCGCGAAAGTCG
The DNA here is from genome assembly GCA_036679565.1 of Gemmatimonadota bacterium. GTDB lineage: Bacteria > Gemmatimonadota > Gemmatimonadetes > Gemmatimonadales > GWC2-71-9 > JAZDDC01. The sequence goes on along the minus strand of JAZDDC010000188.1, from coordinate 15,600 downwards.
GTGCCCAGTTCCCGACTGACGTGACCTTGATTGATGCAAGTGGGGACGCGCTGCGAATTCCGGCCGCCATGATTAATGCGGAATACTTTGACGTCTTTGGCATCCAACCCGCCATCGGTCGATTCCTTTCGTCGGAAGAAGTCGAGAGCGGCGCCGATTTGGTTGCCGTCGTAAGTCATGCCTTCTGGGTGTTGCGGCTCGGCGGCGAGGAGTCGGCGATCGGTCGGTCGGTTATACTGGACGGGAACGCTTTTACCATCGTTGGCGTGTTGCCGTCGTCGTTTCAGTCGCCGGCGGGCGACGCGGATGTGTATGTGCCGTATAGCATTGGAACTGATGGTTGGATTGGACGTTGGCTCAACACGTATGCGACTCTAACGCCTGGTGCTACACGTATCCAGGCCACTGCAGAGTTGAATGGTTTGATGCGCAACATGTGGAGCGCTGAACGACGCACCGATGGGTGGACACTCTCACTGGTTTCGCTCACGGAGGATCTGTTGGGTGATGTGCGCACAACGTTACTGCTTCTTCTGGCTTCCGTTACGGTCGTTCTTCTCATTGCGTGCGCCAACGTGGCAAACCTTCTGCTCGCACGAGCCACGACGCGCGAGCGCGAGATTGCCGTGCGCATGGCACTTGGTGCAGGCCGCGCGGAGTTGATTCGAACCGTCCTAGCCGAAAGCGTGTCGATGTCGCTGTTAGGTGGTGCCTTGGGTGTCGTCTTGGCTTTCGTTGGTGTGGAGTGGTTGATCACTATTGCCCCGGCTGATATTCCGAGGGTCAATGAAATCGCTGTGAACGGCAGTGTCTTGGCCGTCGCGGCCGGTGCCTCTGTTCTGGCCGGTGTCTTGGCTGGTACGATACCGGCCATCTACGCCGCGCGACGTTATCCCGGTGCGGCGCTGACCGGTCATGGTCGCGGGTCGTCGCAAAATCATCGTACGCAGCGGATACTTGGTGGTCTGGTTGTCGCGGAGATTGCCCTTACGCTCATGTTGTTGGCCACGGCTGGGCTGGTGATGCGTAGTTTTGCGGCGGTAAGAGGACAAGATACCGGATTTAGTCTCGAGACGGTCGTTGCCATGGAGTTGTTGCCACCTTCAACAAAGTATGGCGAACCTGAACAAATCATCTCGTACTACCGGGATGTCGCGGCCCAAGTGGATGCACTCCCGGATGTGACTGCGGCCGGTGTCGGGTCACATTTGCCATTGACCGGGCGTGATTCGTGGATGGCGGTAAACTCCGAGAGACGTTGGAACGGCGGAAACGATGAACGCGTTCCGGCCCTACAACGCGTTGCGCATCCGTCGTTCTTCGCCGCGTTGGATATTCCGCTTCTTGACGGACGTTTCTTCGACTCGCGGGATGTGGCGGGCGTGTCCGACCGCGTCATCATCAACCGGACGCTCGCGGAACGTTTTTGGCCCGGCGAAATCGCAGTTGGAAAACGACTCACGACGTCGCGGGAGCCCGATGCGGAGTCATGGATTGAGGTCGTTGGCGTGGTGGGCGATGTAAAGTATCAAACGATGGAAGCAGATGCTGAACCCCAGGTTTACCAACCCCATCCGCAACAGACCTGGCGTGCGATGTTTCTGTTTGCGCGGGGCAGTGGCGATGCGGACGCAATGATTGCATCTGTGCGCCGCACGATTCGCAGCGTAGACCCGTCAGTACGTGTGGCAAATGAAACTTCTCTCAAGACCGTGACCAATGCGGCCGTCGCCGGTCGTCGTTTCAGCGTGTGGCTCTTCGGTGTGTTCGGTCTGGTCGCCTTAACCTTGGCCATTGCGGGCGTCTACGGGACGTTGACGTTTGCGGTGTCTCGACGGACCCGTGAGATGGGTATTAGGATCGCGTTAGGTGCAAAAAAGGAAAACCTGATCCGTTTGGTGTTATCACGTGGGCTTGTCTTGCTGGGCCTTGGTTGTGGAATAGGCGTTGTGCTGGCAATCGTCGCTGGACAGAGCGTTCGCAGTCTCTTGTTTGGTGTGGAACCCAACGATCTCGTGACGCTGATGGGCGTTATCACTGTACTGGCCGTTACGGTGGTGTTCGCTAGCCTCGCGCCTGCTTTCCGGGCGGCACGGGTCAATCCGATAACGGTTTTGCGGGTGGAGTAAGACGGCGTTTCACCCTACCCGGCGTGGGCTTCCGATCTTCCTGTGCCGGCGGTATGGTGATGGGACTCTTACGGCGTTGTTATGGACACCCTACAAAACATCGTTTTCTGGAATAATTCCCTAATGACTTGGGTCGCAGCGGTCGCCATCGCTGTCCTGGCCTTCACAATTCTATCGTTGGCGCGTCGCATCGTGCGCGGCCACTTTGCCAAGCTTGCAAAGAGCACGGCGGTCGTCTGGGACGATCTCGTCATCGAGGTGCTCGTCCAGACCAAGCAGTTTGCGCTGATGGTTGGCTCGCTGTATCTGGGATCGCATGTCCTAGCGCTATCGGACCGAGTGGTTGACGTGCTACAGGCGGTTGTCGCGGTCACGGTGCTCCTGCAAATCGGTTTCTGGGGAACGGCCGCCGTACAGTTCCTGCTCGAACATCAATCGGCAAAGCGGAGCAATGACGGCGCCGCCATCACGTCAATGAAAGCACTGACGTTGGTGGTCCGCTTGGCTCTTTGGTCGATCGTTGCACTGCTGGTGCTTGACAACTTGGGTGTCGATATCACTGCACTCGTTGCTGGATTGGGTGTAGGCGGCATAGCGGTGGCGCTAGCGATGCAAAACGTTTTGGGAGACCTGTTTGCGTCGCTGTCGATTGTTCTGGATAAACCGTTTGTCCAGGGCGATATGATCATGGTCGATGACATGATTGGGACCGTGGAACACGTTGGTCTCAAAACAACCCGCATTCGTAGTCTGTCCGGAGAGCAACTTGTGTTCTCCAATGCGGACCTGTTGCGCAGCCGGATACGAAACCATGGCAGAAGGGCGGAACGTCGTGTCAGTCTGATAATTGGCGTCACCTACGACACGCCACGTGCGATGTTGCAAACCATACCGGCCATGATCAAGCAAGCCGTCGAGGCACAGGAAGACACACGGTTCAGCCGCTCACATTTCAATGAGTTCGGTGATTCGGCCCTAATGTTCGAGACGATTTACTATGTGACGGTGCCGCACTATGACCGGTACATGGATATTCAACAGGACGTCAACTTGTCAGTGCATGAACAGTTCGAGGCCAACGGCATCGAGTTTGCCTTCCCAACACAAACGGTCCACGTCGTGGCGGAGTCCAGTGTTGGCTAAGAAAATAGCGACGAGCGTGGCGCGTCGGTTTGGAACGGGACCGTTGCTTCAGGGAACTTTGTTTTTCCGTAGGACCTTTCCGGCACTGCCGTTGATCAGACTGTCGCCTTCAACGGCGATTGTGCCGTTCACGATGACGTAGTTAATGCCATCAGGGTATTGATGCGGGTCTTGAAACGTGGCGCGATCTTCGATACGGCTCGGATCGAATACAACCACGTCAGCGAAGAATCCGTCAGCCAAGGTGCCGCGTTCGTCAATGCCGACATGTGATGCTGCCAACGACGTCATCTTTCGGACGGCATCTTCCAACGTCAGCACATTCAGATCACGCACGTAGTGACCTAACACCCGGGGAAACGTGCCGTACCATCTGGGATGAGGATGACCGTCTCCCGGTTGCACCAACCGGCCATCGGAGGCTATGGCGGTCAGCGGGTGCCGCATGATACGCTCCACATCAGCCTCGTCGAGTACGTGATAGATTGCACTGGCCCCACCACGACGTATTGCTTCTATCACCAACTCGGCACCGACCTCAGGTGTGTTTGGCTTGCCTTGCATGGCCGCCCAATCTGCGAGTGTCTGACCTTCGAGTTCAGGCATCCATTCGACCCGTGCGAGCTGTACCCTGGAGAGGTCGTTCCCGCCGCGGTCGTTCACGATGTTGAAGATGATGCCGTTCACGATGCTGTCTCGCAGCATCGGATTTTCGAGCCGTTCGAAAAACGCATCTTGGCCACCGGCCATGGCCCATGGTGGCACGAGGATACCGATTCCTGTGTAAGTCGCCGTGTACGGATACTGATCGATATATACGCGCCCTCCTGCCGCGTTTGCGGAATCGACCATCGCAAGCGTTCGCTCAGAGGAGCCCCACATGGGTTGTCCCACCACCTTGTGGTGCGTGAGGACCACGGGGAGTTTGGCGCGCCGATTGATTTCGATTGCCTCAGCAACCCCTTCGATGAGTCCTAGCCCTTCCTCGCGTAGGTGTGACGTGTACACACCGCCGTGAGAAGCAGCGATCTCGGAGAGGGCCACGATCTCATCGATATCGGAGTACGCCCCCGGCAGGTATCGGAGTCCCGTCGATATGCCAAACGCACCGTCTTCCATTGCCCGGGCGACCATCTGCCGCATGGTCTCCAACTCCATGAGCGTCGGCGCACGGTTGTCCATTCCCATTACTTCTCGGCGTATGGTGTTATGCCCGACCAGAAACGCCACGTTCGCACCAACGCCGATTGTTTCAGCGGAATCGAGATAGACGCCGAGTGGCCATGGGCCGCCGCCGTCCGGCCCGCCCAGGGCTGTCGTCACTCCCTGTCGCAATTTGGTCTCCGCCGCCGGTAGTCGGAGCAACGGATCAAGATGTGAATGAATGTCGATGAAACCAGGTGCCACGACGAGACCCGTAACGTCAATGACACGCGCAGCTCGATCGGCGGCGATGCCTTCCGGGGCAATGCGTGCGATCCGATCGCCGGTGATTGCGACATCTGCTGCGAACGCTGGCGCGCCGGTTCCATCGACGACGATTCCGCCCTGCAACAGTAGATCGTACGACCCGCCACACGCAAACCAACCTACAAGTATGACGATCGCCGGTGCCCGCGACATCCGTTTCGTTAGACTCCTCCGTTTGCCTCCCGTAACTCGGGTTTGTGTCGCGTTCTGTTGGAGCCGGAGTTTTTCGGGTTGATCCCGGTATGTCTGCGCGCGTTTGCGAAGGCTGGGGCTTTCCATAGTAGGGCGCATAATACGTGTAGACCCGTATTGCATCAATATGCGTGAAATCACCAGTGAAAAGCGGTCAAAGCGCCATCTGCGAGTCAGCTTTTTTCCAGAGATTGCTTCCGAATGTCCGGTGATGGAGGGGTTCGTCGCGAATATGAAGTGACAGGATTCTTACAATCCGTGGGAGAAAAAATGTTTCGACCAACGGTCGCGTTCTTTGTGGTTTTCTTGGCATTCGGAAGCGTCGCGGAAACCGGCGCACAGGAAGTGATTACGGATCAACGTTCTTGCCAATCGATCGTCGGAGGCACATTCACCGCACGATCAAGGCGATCGTTATGTACCCTCGTGTTCTATACGGTTGTGGAAACCAGACACATTGTAGTCGGCGAGAGGATCGAGTTAGTCGTCAACGGCGACTTCCGAAACCTCGGCACCGTCACCATGCGCGGACAACTAGACCTCAAAGGTGCGTCTTTGAATCGCGGCCTACTCACGGTCGAGCAAAACGGTTTGTTTGTAAACAACGGTGTCATCCACGTGGAAGGTGGGACTATCGATAACCGGGGCGAAACGTGGAACGCTGTTAATGACGCCCTCCTCAGCTTCAGCAACACTGGGCGGCTTGCCAATAATGGGAGCTCTACCTGTACTGCGAGAGTGTGCTCCAGATTTCGGGCTCAGCATCCGTAACCAATGCTGGCAGGATCTGGCATTCGAAAGCAACATTGCCGAGCCGTTTGCCGGGAACGGTCTTAGACGATCCGTCTGGCACATGCGCGAATCTGAAGAGTGATGTCGGATCGTGATTGCCAGAAACGGGCCCTTTCTCAAACTTCGTTTCACCATCCACACTTTGCTATCGCGGTAACCCTCGAACGGCGGATCGACATCAGGCTGCGAATGTCCGTGCCACCGACACGACATTAACGGAGTGGATGCCGCCAGCGCAGATCGGGAAACCGGGCGTAGTCACGGTCGGCAGTCATGAATTCGCTGCCGGATTCTATCGCGAGAGCAGCGAGAAATGTATCAGGCACCAGGTTTCCCCGGGCGGAGACGTTGTGGCAAAGGCGCGTGAAGATGTCCCAATGTCGTGCGCCTGGCTGAATGGGCACGGCGGTTGGTTGGGAACGAAAAGCCTCGATGAACCCCAGGGCAGCGGGCACCGGCGTGGCTGGAGTGAACACACGTGGGTGTGTCACTATCCTGAGAAAACCAGACAGGATCAGGTCGGAGACCGCATACGCCTCGTCGGAGTTTATCAATTCCTCCAGCCACATTGCGTAAGCCTCATGCCCAGGTGCATCATATGGGATGTCCTCGTTCGGCTTTCATCATGGACGCAAAAACCCCGCTCGAATTCAGACGTATCAGTCAGTGAGCTTGCTCGACATGGTGGGAGTCCTTCCTTGACGCGGCTAAGTTCACAACGGAGAATCCGAAACACGAATACAGATGCGCGAGAGGTGGGTGCGATGAAATCGACTCTGTTGGCTGCGATTGTGACTGCCTTGGTGTTGGCTGTACCTGTTGAAGTAATCGGCCAAGAGTTATCGACACTTTCGGCTGCTGACGTGGCGTTTGGCGAGCGTCTGTACGCGGCACGTTGCGCGCGTTGCCACGGAATCAAGGGCTTCGGTGGCGAGGGGCCGGCACTGGCACGTCCGTTTCTGAATTATGCCCGTGACGATGAGATGCTGGTCTCTGTGATCATGAACGGTATTCGAGGGACAGGTATGCCAGCCGCTACCTTGATCACCGAGCTGGAAGCACGCCAGGTGGCCGGGCATGTCAGAGCGTTGGGTCGCATCGTCGTACCGGAGTCGCCGACAGGTGATCCAACACGGGGCGAAGCGTTCTATCGTGGAAAAGGGGAGTGCGCGGCGTGCCACGGTTCCAACGGCATTGGCAATAAGTTTGGCCCCGACTTGACCAATGTTGGCGCTCGCCGAAGCGCGGAGTTCATTCGCGCTGCGATTGTCGATCCCGGTGCTGCCCTACCACAAGGGTTGAATGGCATCTTAGCCTTCGGGTTTCGAGAGTATTTGCCGATTGAGGCGAAAGAGCCAAAGGGCAATACCGTGAGGGGGCACAGGGTCAACGAGTCGAGTTTCACGATTCTCGTGCGAGATGCCGATGGGGAACTTCATTCGTTTCAAAAAAACGAGCTTACACAACTGACCAAGCAATTCGGCCGGAGCGTTATGCCGAGTTACCGCCGGCGACTCTCGGATGACGAAGTTGATGACTTAGTCGCTTACCTCATTCGTTTGCGAGAGGTGGTGCCATGAAGAGTATTGTGACAGTTGTATTCCTCGTTGCGTCAATCCGCAGTGTTGGGGCGCAGGTCTCTTACGATCGGCTCGTCAATGCGGATGCCGAGCCTCATCATTGGCTGACCTATTCGGGGAACTACGCGTCGCACCGATTCTCTCAACTCGACGAGATCAACGTTGATAACGTCCATCGTTTGCGAGTCGAGTGGGCCTATCAAGTTAGCAGCGGATTAATTGAGACAACACCCATCGTTGTTGATGGTGTTATGTATCTTACCGAACCGCCCAGTACCGTCAGTGCTTTGGATGCGCGGACTGGGCAGCGCATCTGGCGCTGGTCTCCTGACTTGCCACGCAACGTCAAGCACATTGGGTTTCCGCTGGTGAATCGCGGTGTGGCAATTTTGGATGAAACCGTTTTCGTCGGCACGGTTCATGGACACCTTGTGGCGCTTGACATGCACACAGGGGCTGTGAAATGGGACGTTACCGTCGGCGATAATAATTTGGGGTTTTCCCTCACCCTGGCGCCCCTTGCCATCGATGGCAAAATCGTGGTGGGTGTGAGTGGTGCTGAGGCGGGTGTGCGCGGGTACATTGACGCATACCATGCTGACACCGGGGCACTCGCGTGGCGTCGCTTCACGATTCCAGCTCCCGGAGAACTGGGAAGTGAAACCTGGGGCGGGGAGTCATGGAGAACGGGTGGGGGATCAACGTGGCTTACCGGTTCGTACGATCCAGAACTCAACCTACTCTATTGGATGATCGGAAACCCGGCGCCGGACTGGAACGGCGACATGCGTCCCGGCGATAACCTCTACACATGTTCGATACTTGCTTTGAATCCCGACAACGGGGACATCGTGTGGTATTTTCAATACACGCCGCACGACACGCACGATTGGGACGCAAATCAGATTCCGATCCTCTTGGACGCCGAGGTGGACGGCGTTGAACGCAAACTCGTCGTAAACGGCAATCGCAACGCGTTTTATTATGTTCTGGATCGTGAGACCGGCGAGTTTATTACGGGCCAAGAGTATTCTCGGCAGACGTGGTCGGACGGTCTTGATGCAAATGGCAAGCCCATGGTGAGGCCCAATACGGAACCGTCAACTGAGGGCACGCTGGTATGGCCCAGTTTGCAAGGTGCGACGAACTGGTTCAGTCCGAGTTACAGTCCGGGCACCGGACTATTTTACGTTTCCGTTCGGCAAATGGGCTCCGTGTATTTCAAATCCGATGTCGAGTTCGAGCCAGGTGAGCCGTTCTTGGGAGGTGGGGAGCAAGCCCTTTCCGGTGACGATGCGAGTGGCGCGGTGCGAGCGTTGAATGCGTTGACGGGAGAGCGGGTTTGGAATTTCGATCTGTTGAGTCCTCCATGGGCCGGTGTGATGGCCACCGCTGGTGGACTGGTATTCGGGGGCAGCAATGAAGGTGATCTTTTCGCGTTAGATGCCGCGTCGGGCAAGGCGCGTTGGAATTTCTACGCCGGGGCCGGGGCACGGTCGAATCCGATGAGCTTCGGCATTGATGGGAAGCAATACGTTGTCATACCGGCCGGGCATGTGGTTTATGTGTTTGGACTGGCGCCGGAGGGTTAGCCTCAACACCGGGCCGCTGCGAACGCCGAACGTCGAACGCGCGCAACGTTCAATCCGCCCTACCGCCCTACCGTCCTACCGCCCGACGGCGCAGGTTGGTTGACAGAGGTTGCTAGATCGGAACGCACATCGCGCGACGCGTACCGACGCCATCGAGATCCTACGCAACGAGTAGACTAGTGTGGTCTTCAATCGGCGGCCGCGCCAATCCCCGCGGCTTTCCCCGTAGCCCAAGCCCACTGAAAGTTGTATCCCCCAATGGGACCAAAGGCGTCGAGGATCTCACCACAGAGGAACAGCCGCGGCTGGATGCGGCTCTCCATCGTCGTCGGGTTTATTTCCCCAAGCGCCACACCTCCGCCGGTCACCTCGGCTTTTCGATAGCCTTCATGGCCCGAGATCTGGAGAGGGTATTGTGTGAGCGTCTTGACGAGGGCGCGTCTTTGGGCTTTGGCAAGATGGGATAGCTGTTGTTGCGGCGGAATATTGCACTCGGACATGAGTCGTTCCGCCAAACGTCGCGGTAACCGGCGCGACAATTGAGCCGGGACCGATCCGGGGCCCGACTGTAACACATCTTCCCAGCCGGCCTGGTCCAACTCAGTCCACTGTACGGAAAGTGGAGCGGGATCCTTGTGAAGCGATTTGGCTCGGGTCCAAACATGAGAGATATCAAGTATTGCCGGCCCACTGTAACCACGATGCGTGAACAAGAAGCCGCCCGTCGTGTCAAACTTCGAATGTCCTCTCGTCGTGCTGACCGTGACCGTTAGAGAAATACCGGACAGTTCGGTGTGGGCGGCCGCGCCGGAGAGAAGGGGAGTGAGTGCTGGGTACGTCGGGTTGATGGTGTGTCCCAGCTTTGCTGCGATGGCCAACCCGCGCCCATCGCTTCCGGTTTGCGGCACCGAAAGCCCTCCAGTGGCGAGCACCACTCGGTCAGCGTCCAACGTCTCGCCACTCTCGAGCTGCACCTTCCACGGATCCTTTTGCAGGCGAGGAGCCACGATATCGACGACCCCACAATTGCCCCAAAATCTTACACCTGCTGTTTCGATCGCCCGGATCAATCCGTTCTGTACGTCGCCTGCCCGATTGGAAGACGGAAAGAGCTTCCCGGTTTCTTCCTCAAGATGTAATTGCTGACCAAGTTCGTTTTCAAAGAAGGCGCGCTGTTCGTTAAGCGGCCAGCCACGAAGGATGTTTTTGAGAGAGTGTTTTGACGATGCGGTTACAAAGCGTTCGGGTTCATGACGTGACGGCAGGATGTTACAACGGCCCCCGCCAGATATTAGGATCTTTTTACCACCTCTCTTTGTGCTTTCGAGTAAGACGACGTTGCCACCCTGTCTTGCGGCAAACAGCGCCGCTATCAAGCCCGCGGCGCCAGCTCCTACAACAATGATCATTACTCATGTTCTCGAACGAGGGCGGTTAATCGATCCAACCCCATTTCGACGTTGGCCAGAGGTGGGCCGAACGAAAACCTGACCCAATGTTTGTACTCTTTGTCCTCGGGTCGTTTTTGCCCGGGGTTGACATCAAAGAACCGTCCGGGAACGGTCATGACTTTTCGTTGCAGCGCCTTGCGAAAAAATACGTCAGCATCGTTGAGGGGAGCGGGCAAGGACCCGATATTCGCCCAGACGTAAAACGTACCGCCGGGTTCGTGTTCGCACGTCACACCCATCTCGCGCAAACGATTGACCATGAGATTGCGCTTTTTGGCGAAGGTTGTACGCAGCACATCTGTTTCCTGATCGGCGATGTTTGGCTGCAGGACCGACAGGGCCGCGCGTTGCACTGCAGTGCTTGGGCCGCCGTCAATGGCGCTGGCGGCGCGATTGATCATCTCAATTATTTCGGGCGGCCCCACGGCCCACCCGAGTCGCCAACCGGGGTATCGATAATTCTTGGTAAGCCCATCGATCATCAACACCGGGTCACTTTCTACATTGTCAATGTACTCAGCTGCTGACACTGGGGCGTCCCCCGGTTTTCCGTCTTCGGTGTAAATGAAATGAGAGTAAAATTCGTCCAGCAGCAGTGTGCAATCTTGCTGTCGTGCGATCCGCACGTACTCTGCCAAATCACCGCCGCGCACGACTTGGCCAGTGGGATTGCACGGGTTGCTGAGGAGATGTGCTTGGAGGTTGTTGTCTCGGATGGCCTCGCGCAGTTGATGGGGTGACGTCACGAAGCCTGTTTCAGGGCCGGTTTTCACCTGAATGGGATTTACACGATAGCTGTGGTAGTCCAACATGTCTTCATATGCTGTGTAGTCGGGGACCTGGTAGCCGATGTTGATATTGCTCAACGTTGCAAACATTCGGGCCAGGATGAGTCGCCCGCCCGAAGCAATCGCAACGTTATCCTTTGTGAACTGACTCGCTTTTCCTTGACGAAACAGTCTGTTGTAGTGCTCGGCAACGGTTTGACGAAGTTCCACGGTGCCACCCACGGGGCCATAGGCGTGATCGTGTGGGTCTAACTTGATGGTCGAGACACGGGGCGGTGCACCATCGATTGGTCCAACCTCGGGTTGTCCTTGTCCGAGGTTACACCAGTCGGGGTGACCATTGCGGAAGCCCAACTTCTCTGCTTCGTGTACAACGTAGATGACCCCCATGTAGGGGACCGCGCGAAAAGTGGCTGGCGGCGAGTTGGTGCTTGTCATGATGTCCCGTGTGCATGGCCCAATGTGGCATGATATTAATACGAGTGTGGGTGCAATGTCGCAAACGCTCTGATCGGAGGATGAGTTGGGGAAACGCGGGTACCGCCTGGATGGATTATGATCCTCCGTTGAGCCGTCGCGCTCAACGGTTCCATGCTGCATCTTATGGTGGTAACTCCCACGTCATCAGATATCTGCACGATACCCATCACGAAAAAATCGAGGCACGCATGACGAGTCCAGCACATCATGAGAGGAACGCTGTCCGGGCTCTGGTCCGGTTTATTGCCACCGGCCTAATCGTTGGCGCAATGACTCTAGGGCCAACTGCGCCCGTGGAGGCTCGTCAGGTTCCGAGCATTGCCGAGCACACCAGCGGTATGACCAAGATTGAGGGTTTTTTCGACCTCTATTGGGATGATGGTGCCGGCAAGATGTTCTGGGAGATCAACAACTTTGATGGGTTTATCTACCAGGTCTCGATGGGATCAGGGCTTGGAAGCAACCCTGTCAATATCGATCGCGGGCAGCTTCGCGGCACGTGGTTGTTGGAACCCAGAAAGGTGGGCTCGAGGGTATTACTCTGGGAGCCCAACTATCGGTTCCGGGCACGCAGTGACGATCCCGATGTCCAGCGTGCCGCACGAGATGCCTTTGCACCGTCCGTCCATTGGGGGTTCGACATAGTCGCCCGTACGGGCGATGCGGTGTTGGTGGATGCAACGGATTTCTTGATGCGTGATGTGCGTGGGGCCGCACAGCAGATGGAGCGTGCGGGCCAAGGAAAGTTCACGCTGGACAGATCCCGTAGCGCTTTCCATTTGCCCAACACGAAATCGTTTCCGGAAAATACAGAAGTCGAGACCATTCTGACCTTTACTGGTGATAGTCCCGGTTCGTTGGTCAACGGTGTTGCGGCTACGGGCACGGCCGTGACACTTCGCGAACATCATTCTTTCGTGAAACTTCCAGATGATGGATTTGAGACACGTGTGATGGATCCGCGCATAGGAGTGAACGGGCCCACCATTTTTGATTTCGCCAGTCCGTTGGACTCGAATCTGGCCATCCATTGGGTGGCTCGACACCGTCTCCAGAAGAAAAATCCGAACGCGGCACGATCAGAACCGGTGGAGCCCATTACGTACTACATCGATCCGGGCATACCGGAGCCCATCATGAGCGCCACCATTGAGGGCGCCTTGTGGTGGAATCACGCGTTCGAGGCTGCGGGATACATAAATGCGTTCCGAGTAGAAATTCTCCCTGCGGGCGCTGATCCCAATGACGTGCGCTATAACATGATCCACTACACGCATAGACGCACCCTGGGTTACTCCTACGGTGGATCGGTGATTGATCCCCGCACGGGAGAGATCATCAAGGGCAACGTGAACATGGGTAGTTTGCGGTTGCGGAAAGACTATCTCCTCGGGGAAGGGGTCGTTCCACCGTTCCCGGGCGACCAGAGTTCCTACTACGAAGCGTGTGGGTTATCCGCCGCGCCGGGTTTCGATTACTTGGCTCAGGTTGCAAACAATGCTTCGGCAACAGAAATGGCTTTGGCACGGTGGCGTCAACTTACGGCACATGAGATCGGGCACACGCTTGGTCTCCCACACAATTACATCGCAAGCGCACTTGGGCGTGAGAGTGTGATGGACTATCCCGCGCCGTTGATTGAAATAACAAACGGTGAGTTGGATTTGTCGAATGCCTACGTGCAACGGATTGGCACCTATGACGATCTGTCAATCACGTGGCTCTATCAAGACTTCCCAAGCAATACGAACGAACGTGCGGCACTCGAGGCCATCATGCAAGAGAGCTTGGATGAAGGTCTGCTCTATATGGGGCACTCGAATAATAACTTTCGCGGTGCCGGCCATCAGTATGCTTCGGTTTGGGACAACGGATCCAACCTCGTCGATCATCTCAAACACGAAATCGAGGTGCGACGCATTGGGCTAAACAACTTTGGACCGGAGGTGATACGGCGTGGCGAACCGATGTCCACCCTGGAAGTGGTTCTGTTTCCGCTCTATATGCATCACCGATTTCAATTGACGGCGGGTGTTCAGAGTTTGGGTGGCGCCAACTACACGTACGCAATGCGCGACGATGGGCAGACACCGTATACGATCGTTCCCGCGGAAGAACAACGTGACGCATTGGAAACGGTGTTATCGACATTGACGACGGATTTTCTGACGATCTCGGAGGATATCGTCGCGATGATTCCTCCGCCCGCGTATCGGCGAAGGGAAGGTGTTTTGTTCGCGTCGCACACAGGTTTACTGTTTGACCCGATTGGGGCTGCTGAGGCCTCGGCGGGGTTTACGGTGGAAAATCTCTTGCATCCGGCTCGGATGGGCCGATTGGTCCTGTTTGGAAGTATGGGTGATTACCCCAATCTCGAAGAGGTTGTTGACCGACTCTTACAGGTCACCTGGGGCGCCCCGGTGCCGTCTGACGAGTACCGCATGAGAGTGCTTCATGCAACGCAACGTGTCGTCGTCGATCAGATGATGACACAAGGAAGTAGTGCAGACAATTCGGGCGAGGTGCGTGCGATTTTGTCCGATCGATTGCGGCGACTTGCCGACCGTTTGGACGCAGTGACCGATCTGTCCCCCCACCAGCGTTTAGTTGCCTCGGACATACGGAGATGGCAGAATCGGTCGGAAGGCACGATTCCGGGGGCGCCACTGCCGCTGGCACCTGGCGACCCCATTGGTGGCGGAAATGGTAGGAACTGAACAAGTGTTTCGATTCCAGAATGTACTGGACGGTTTTGTGTAAATTTACATAGAATGGCCATTCGCCGAACGGCCAGCCGAACACTCATTTAAACGTTGGGCGACATGCGTTCGATAATCCTGTTGAATACGCAGTGAACAACTGATAATTGCGCGGTTCAATGGCTCACGGTTACCAAACTACTACCGACGATATCCTCCCGGATATTTTGGATTGCGGTCTTGATGTCGTTTTTTGCGGCTCCGCAGTTGGGCCAAAATCGGCGGAACGACGCTCGTACTATGCGGGACCTGGCAACAAGTTTTGGCAAATCCTTGCGGATGTTGGTCTGACGCCGCATCGGTTGCGTCCATCGCAATTCAAAGATGTAAACAGGCACGGAATTGGATTGACGGATTTAGTCAAAAAAGAATCCGCACTGGACCGCGACTTGAACATTGGGTCCTGGGATCGCAACAGACTGCGCGAGAACATCGAATCGCATGAGCCGAGAGCCGTTGCGTTCAATGGCAAACGAGCGGCGAGCGAATACCTCGGGCGGGATGTCGACTATGGACCACAACCCGAAGTTATCGGGAAGTCGGTCGTCTTTGTGCTTCCATCAACGTCCGGTGCCGCCCGTAAGTTCTGGGAGCCGAGGCACTGGTACGAACTTGCGCACTATATAAGGAATACTCGGCCTCGGGATTCTGCGCAGATCGTTTAACCTCCCCCCAAAAACATCGATCACGACCGTGTTGCGGGTTTAGATAGGCGGACTCGCGATGAACGGCACGCCTCGCGTGTGCCTGGAACTTTCGGCGTGACTTTCGTATACTCTGATATGTCGAAATGGTCGATCTGGAACTTCCATGAGTAAAGGTCTTAACCTCGGCGAGTTCGAATATCTCGTTCTT
This sequence comes from Gemmatimonadota bacterium, assembly GCA_036679565.1. Lineage (GTDB taxonomy): Bacteria > Gemmatimonadota > Gemmatimonadetes > Gemmatimonadales > GWC2-71-9 > JAZDDC01. The sequence goes on along the minus strand of JAZDDC010000188.1, from coordinate 369 downwards.
CTGGCGGTCCTCAGGCTGGGGGATGAGTGCTACGGTATGACGGTGCGGCGAGAGCTGATTGATATCGCCGGTCGAGACGCAGGCATCGGATCGGTTTATCAGACCCTCGAGCGGTTGGAGCGGAAAGGACTTGTCAGATCGCGGACGGGGCCTCCAGAGGCCAATCGAGGTGGAAGACCTCGACGCTACTACGTGGCTTCCGCTCAAGGTCGAATTGCCGCCGCCAGTACAAGAGAATCTGTTGCCCGAATGTGGGATGGGATTGATCTGTCGCGTGGCCGCTCGTGAAATCACGGCCACCTCGTTTGGCAATGATGCTCTTGCGCGTGCTCCGGTCGAGTCAGGCGAAGGACGCTTTGATAGGCGATT
>JAZDDC010000187.1:0-10551 GCA_036679565.1 Gemmatimonadota bacterium | reverse complement strand
AACGGGGTTCCGTTTTGAGAGCGAGGCGCGCGGAACCGTCGAGCAGATCTTGCGGTTCCTGCTCCGCCAGATCGGGGAACAAATGATTCTGGGCCGATGCCTCGACAGATGATTCGCGTCGTACGCCTCCGTCATGTAGCGGTTAAAGCAACGCAGGAGCACTTTGGTGTCGATGGCGTCTTGTTCGAGCGCAAACCAAAGGTCGAAGAGATCGCGACCTTTCTTCCGTTGGTAAAGAGCCCGGAGCTTCGTGGCGAGTAGCTCGTCGATCTCGTAAGTCGTCACTTCAGTCTCGCCAGTGAACCAACGGCTGGCGACACGAATCGGTACACGGGTGAGGCCCAGCTCCGTGAAGTGCTCGCGGGAGTTGGTCTCGACCTTCAGCCGCATCTTCAGAGGCGGGACGTCCTCGGACTGGAACCGGTAGACGAGGTTGACGCGCCCCTCCCTGAGCTTGCGCTGCGGTTTGCCCAACCACGGATCCAGCACGCCTCGGACGAGGTCGAGCGTCTCGCCGATGGGCTCGGCTTTCACCTGCACGAGGTCGATATCTTCGGAGTAGCGAGCTGCGGGTTGCAAGTAAAGCTTGTTGAGCGCGGTGCCACCGCGGAACGCGACGCGATCCGCAAGGTCCTTGACGCGGAACATCTCAACGATTGCCCTACTAACGACAAGGTCCTGCTCGACCTGAGCGTCGTGCCGCCACGGCGCGTGGGGGCGCCATGCGGTGATGTCATCTTGGGGGATCACTCGTCCGGCTCCACATCGACGTTGATAAGCAGCTTCCACTTCGGGCTGCGCCCAGCCCCGGCCACATCTTCGGCGCGACGCAAGGGCGTGTAGCTTCGGGCGCACTTCTCAACGAGTGGCGCGAGCGCTGCCGCAAGATCCTGTTGATCGACGAGTTCCAACAAGTACCCGAGCCGTTGTAACCAACCGACCGGTGACAGCTTTGCTGCCACCACCAGCTTCTTGGCAACCATCTCTTCAGACAGCTCGGCAAGGACTGTGGCGATGTTGTTCATGCCGCCGGCGTGATGCGGGTATCCGACGAGTTCGAGCGCGGTCACCTCGGGCGTGGAATACCGCACGAAACCGCGAGGCGTGTTGATGGTGGCGACTGGCATGCGCTCGAGGTCGCCACGGGCGATGAACACCACGCGCACTTGGCCGCACTCAATGGCTGGCCGGTTCTTCCGAACCATGACCTGGAGCGACTGCGGGCGTTGGTGGGCTGCCCCATGTCGTTCGGCGGCCGACAGGAGGGCAACGTAGTACGGCTCGCGCAGCTCCTCCATCAGCTGATCGACAAAATGCTCAGCGGGAAGACACCCGAGGCGCCTGTACTCCGGCGGGACGATAACGTGGAATGAGCGCATCGGGCTCGCAATGCGCCCGCGGTTCTTAAGGCGTCGGAGCTGTGCGCGCACAGCGGCGCCACTTCCGCCGATCACCTTCAAAGCATTGTCGGTAGTGAAGTGATACCGCCCGTGGGCGGCCAGATCGTCGATGTATTCCTCAGCGCGCATGCGTTACCATTCTCGTTGAATAAAACGCGGAGCGTTGCATTGGGCGAGAATAGTCTTTGTATAACACTACAATTCATTCTGAAAATGATATTATTTGTTCTATTTGTCAATAATTGTAGTCGATACATATTGGTGCGTGAGTGACGCAGGAAAGCTTGTTTATCTTTTAGCCTGCCGGAGAGTAAAAAGCTGGTTGCTCAGCCCGGATAAGCCTCAGTGCGGCCCACTAGAGACCGAAACGCTTGACAGACTTTCGAGTCTGCTCTAACGTTAGCACTCACTTACCGTAAGTTACTGCTTACGCATAGCGAATCACGCCTTGTGGCATCATGCGTGAACATGGTCTCGGGCTAGAACCATGTGAGCATCGGAAACCAACCAAAATGAGGAGCGACAGATGAAAAAATTCGTACTTCTGCACTACGGATTCGAAAAGCCCACTCCGGAAATCATGGGAGCCTGGGGTAAATGGTTCGAATCAATTGCTGACAAGACCGTAGACCAGGGTGGCCATTTCAGCGGCGGGCGAGAGATCTCAAAGACCGGGACCAAAGACCTACCTCTGGGAACGGAATCCATCACCGGTTACACCGTCATCAATGCAGACAGTCTCGACGACGCCGAAAAGATCGCTCAAGACAATCCCTTCATTGCAAGCATCAGAGTTTACGAAATCATGACCATGTAGGAGAGCGAGCCGTTCAGTACAAGTTGCCCAGTTATTCTCTATGAGGATGAAGTAACGTTGTCGTCGCTCCATTTGGTGCTGCGACCATTCGGGAAGGTGACATCATGGCGTATGCACAGGTGCTCGCCGCGCTGGCGGATCCTACGCGCCGGAACATCTTGGAGTCGCTACGCGCACATCCCAAGACGGTGGGGGAGCTTGCTGCGGACCAACCGGTGAGCCGGCCCGCCGTGTCCCAACATCTGAAGGTGCTTCAAGGTGCCAACCTGGTCAGTGTTGAGCCGCAAGGAACCCGTCGGTTGTATCTGGTCAAGCGTGACGGGCTGCACGAGCTAAGACAGTACCTCGATAGTTTCTGGGCGGATGTCCTCACCGCATACAGCGCCGAAATTACACGCCGCATGTTGGAAGAAACCGAATAAGGAGACCAGATGCTCGACCCGGTCATTTCAACCATCGAAGTCCCTTGCGGCCAGGAGAAGGCCTTTACGGTTTTCGTGAACGACATGGGTAGCTGGTGGCCACTCGATAAGCGGGCGATGTCGTTGTATGACGGCCAGAAGGCCAAGGCGTTGCGTGTCGAACCCAAATCAGGCGGAACGATCGTGGAAGTCCGCGAAGATGGCACGGAATACCACTGGGGTACGTTCCGAGAGTTCACACCCCACGATTTCGTGAGCATGGACTTTCATATGGGTCTTCCGTCCGACAAGGCAAGTCTCATCGAAGTAGAGTTCACCGAGCTAGACGCCAAGCACACCCGTGTTGTTTTGACCCAGAGCCGATGGGAAGCCTTCGGCGACATGGCAGAAGACATGCGGGGAGGCTACGCGTCAAGTTGGTCGCTGATCTTCGAACAAGGCTACAAGGCAGCCTGTGGCGAGTAGTACGGCTGACAATCCCTGCCATCGACGGGATGAAGACCTGAGGGATGCAGTGCGCCATTCGGACCAACGAGTGCAGCGGATTGGCACCAGGAAATAACGCCAACCGCCCGCGGGACCCGTGAGTTCACAGAAACACCAGTGCCAGCCGACAACTCAGATAGACAAGCAAACACGGATATGTATCAAGCACTCATGCAAACACGGTCGATCCTCACGAGGATCGTACATCTTCTAGCCGAAGACGGGGCTTTCACACGCATAGTACCACGGAGCCACAGCCGGAAATCCTGAAGTGTTACCCACCCCAATCGAGGACGGCCCGCTCAGGCCCCGTTTTTGCTCAAATCTCCTAGCGGAGACGAGATGTCACTCGGCCATCACTCAGCTAGTAAACCAAATTTGAATGAACTTCAGGGGAAAACGATTCTCATCGTCGATGACGAGGCGGATATCTGCAACGTCGTCGCTCTGATGCTGAAGAGCCGAGGCGTGGATTCGATTACGACCGGTACTGCCGACCGAGCGGTCGAGATCCTGAACGAACGCGCGGACCAAATTGCCGTGGTGTTATTGGACCTTAGCGTGCCAAACTCGAGCGACGTACCAGCGATCGACCGCTTGAGACAAGAGCACCCTACCACACCAGTTGTCATCATGAGTGGCATGATAACCGACGAATCCGAGATGTCTGAGCCCACCGACGGCCTCATCGGCTATCTCCGAAAACCCTTCCGGCCCGCCGCCTTATACGATGCCTTGGCTCAACGAGGCAAAATGGCTGAACCCACCCGACGATCTCGGCGAAACAGCGGCGATCGGACCAGCGGCCCAACGAGATTTCGAAACATCTAGATTACAAAAACGCCGCACAAACGTGCGGCGTTTTGTTAAAACCATTCTCAACTTCCGATCAACCAATCTTGATCTTCCGCGCTTTGGCGCTGGCCGATTTGGGCAGCCTTACCGTTAAGACACCGCTTTCGAACTTGGCATCGACCTTAGACGGGTCCACCGAGTTGGGTAGCGAGAAGCTGCGGTTGAACTTGCCGTATCGGCGCTCCGTCAGGGAACGACCGTTGCCGTTTGAGCCCTCTTCGAGCAAATCGCTCTTTTCACCCGTGATCGTCAGGAGTCCGTTTTCGACGTTCACGTCCACGTTTTCCGCCGTCAGTCCGGGAAGCTCGAGGTCAACCAGGTAACCATCTTCGGTTTCTCGCACGTCAGCGGCTGGCGACCACAAATCCGAGTCACCGCCGAACGAGAAATTTAGGAGTCCATCAAAGTCGGAGGCGGCATCCCAAATCGAAGGGGTCGCGCGTCGTCTAATGAGTGCAGGTAGCATTTTTTTCTCCAGATGCAGTTGTCGTAATTCCGCAGCGATCCAATCGAACCGCACACCCCTACACAAAGCATCTTGGATGCCAATTAAATCACGCCATAACGGCAGCTTATTGTTGGTTGTTGTGCCAGAAACGACGCTCTAACTGCCATTATGGCTTATTTATGAATCACCGCGAAGAACCATCGCGAACGACTCCCTCACGAAAGGACTTCTGCTCGCGCCGATTCGATGTCCTCGACACACATCTCCATCCGGTCGCGATGGGTCCGAAAAGACAGAACACAGATACGCAGGGCGAATTTGTCGTTTAGCATGGTCGCCGTCAGGTACACCCGTTTGCGGCTATTAATGAGGCTCAAGAACTGTTTATTCAAATCGTTGAGCTTTTCGGGGGGCACATCGGCCGGGGCCAGCCGAAACGCAACAATCGATAACTGAGGTTCTGCAAGGATCTCGATGTCATCCATCGATCGCAATTGATCAGCCGCCCATCGAGCTAAATCGAGTTTCTCGTTAAGCGCATCTCGAAACGCACCGGCACCGTGCATCTTAAACGGCAACCACACCCGCAAGCCCCGGAAGTCGCGCGACAACTCCGGCGATATCTGGCAGAAGTCGACGAATTCGGCTTCCCCTTGCATCGTGGGCATGTAATCGGCGTGTTGAGTATGTGCCCTGCGTAACGTGTCGGCGTCCCGAACCAACAACCCGCCGGTGCCATAGGGTAAGAAGAGACCCTTGTGGGGATCCAGGGACATGGAATCAGCGCGCGCCAGACCTCCCAACAATGCCCTGCCCCGTTCCGTCATCGCAAAAAACCCACCGTACGCCGCATCGCAATGCATCCACATCTGTTCGGCCTCGGCGATGTCCGCCAGCGATTCGAGATCGTCGATGGCCCCGGTGTTTGTCGTACCCGCACTGCCGACGACGCAAAACGGCGTCAAGCCAACGGAACGATCTTTATTTATTTGCTCGCGCAACGCACCGATATCGATGCGATGTAACTGGTCAGACCGAATCGATCGGACGTTACGGGCGGCGACACCGGCCAGAACGGCCGCCTTTTCAACTGAGTGGTGGGTTTGATCGCTCGTGTAGACGATACCCGTCGATAAGTCATCGTTTAGACGTTCCCGCCGCGCAGTAATCATCGCCATCAGGTTGGCAAGCGAACCTCCGGTCGTCAGGACTCCACCAGACCCCGGACCGTACCCAACCATGCTGCAAAACCAGCGGATCACATTTACCTCGAGTTGCACCCAACCCGGGGCGGCCACCCACACACCAACGTATCGGTTGAGGGCGTTCGCCAAGAAATCTGCGACTGCCGAGTGGAAGAGCCCGCCCCCTGGCACATAGGCGAGGTAACCCGGTGATGCCGTGTTGAATGACGGCGGCGTCGCCACGTCGAAAAAGAGATCGAGCAACTCATTGAACGGAGTGCCAGTTTCAGGCATCGACTCGGCAAGCCGCCGCGCAACAGCCTCGCCGCCGCCGTCATAACTAGCTTCTTGCTGAGGCAACGACTCGATGTGCGCCACAACACGTTCGAGCGCCGCATGTACCATCTCACGCATCTCATCGGAACTCAGTTCGAGGGGATGCTCTATGGCCTGTTCAGATGGTGTTCGCGGGTCGGACATCGTTGTCATGACGAGTAGAAAGTGTCAAAGTGCATGGACGATAAACGAGGTTCCCCACGGCGGACAGGGTTCAGCATCTTTCGCCGCCGCACGGAACCCGCGGAAAAAAGAACGTTGTCGCTTATTTACTTACCGGGACCCGACTTCAAACGTACTCTTCGGTGGATTCCGCGGGTTCCGTGGCGCTGTTGTCAACGCGTCGGACGAATGACCGTGATACGAAACGTAGAGCACGTCGTACAACTCACGAGGCAATCATGATCCGGATTCTTTTGACCATCACTATTTTGGTACACATCATCACGCTGCCGCTAAACGGGCAAACAAAGACGTACGATCCAGAACAACCATTCGGCACGCTACGGCAACAGGCCGCCGTGCAACAGGCGTGGTTACAAGAACGCATCGAAACCGTGTTACCGATGTTGATGCGAGAACACGGGGTGGACATGTGGGTCGTCGCCATGCGCGAATACAATGAAGATCCCGTGTTTCGCGGGCTTGTTTCACCCACTACGTTCGCAGCCCGGCGCCGTACGATCTACATATTCCACGACAAAGGCGAGGCCGAGGGCGTGGAACGTTTGGCTCTGGGTGGCACCTCACAGGGAGGGGTGTACGAAGCCGTTCGTACAACCCAGATGACGTCAGTCGGCCGTCCGGCCGAATTGTGGGGCGCAAGTCAATGGGATTTGTTCGCCGATGTCGTTCGCGAACGCGATCCACAACGAATTGCCGTGAACATTGCCGCCGAACACAACTTTGCCGACGGTCTCACGGCCGGCGAATGGGAACAGATGGAACACGCACTCGGCCGCGAACTCTCCAGCCGAGTCGTCCGCGTGCCGCGATTGGCCATCGACTATCTGGCCACACGTGTACCGAGCATGACACAAGTTTATCGACGCATGCAACTTATCGTGCATGACATCATTTCCACGGCGTTTTCCAACTACGTGATCACACCCGGTGTGACGACAACAGAGGATGTTGTTTGGTGGATGCGTCAACGTGTTAACGATTTGGGCCTAGGGACATGGTTTCAACCATCGGTGAGCATCCAACGCCGCGGGGGGCCGGTCGATGGTGCTTCGGCGCCAATCATCCAACGTGGAGACGTGCTGCATACTGATTTCGGAATCGTCGCTTTACGCCTCAACACGGACACTCAACACATGGCGTATGTGCTGCGTGAGGGCGAAACCAATGCTCCGGCCGGTCTCCAAAAGGCTTTGGCAAACGCCAACCGCCTGCAAGATATTCTGTTCGAAGAGACCCGCCCCGGACGCACGGGAAACGAAGTGCTCGCATCCGTTCTGGAAACAATGCGTGACGAAAACTTGGACGGCACGATGTACACGCACCCCATCGGCGACCACGGACACGGCGCTGGTCCATTGATCGGGTTGTGGGACAGGCAAGGGGGTGTGCCTGGTCGTGGCGAGGTGCCAGTGTTACGAAACATGTGGTTTTCTACTGAGATGCAGGTCACGACGCCAGTGCCTGAATGGGACGGGCAACCGGTACGCATGATGTTGGAAGAAGAGGCAGAAGTGACGGCGGACGGGGAGATGCGTTGGATGTTACGGAGGCAGACGGAGTTGCATCTTGTGAGGTGACGTTTGCAATGTCAGTACCTCGTTCGACGTTCAACGCTCAACGCTCAACGTTCAACGCTCAACGCTCAACGATTGATGATTGATGGTATTTCGATCAATTGGACGTGGGCGGCGGCTGGAAGCTGGCAGTTTCTTGACGTTCCCGGAGACCGCTCCATCATCTAATGCAGATACAGGACCTTCCGACTCCAGCTCTCATCCTCGACGTCGACAAACTCGATCGCAACCTCGAGACGATGGCGGCGCGCGCGAGCGCACTCGGCGTTTCGCTCCGGCCGCACATCAAGACACACAAGTGCATCGAGATTGGCAAACGTCAGTTGGCGCTCGGTGCCCATGGCATCACCGTCTCGACGTTGGTTGAGGCTCACGCGTTTGCCGATCAGGGATTCGATAATATCACGTGGGCGTTTCCCGCGATTCCCAGTCGTCTGGAAGAAGCCGCACGATTGGCGGAACGCGTACAACTCCACCTCGTCATCGACACGCTCGAAACGTTAGACGCTATCGAACGCACCGGTGCACCATTCTCCGTCTTACTCAAAGTGGACTGCGGTTACCACCGCGCCGGCGTCGATCCCCACAGCGACCTGGCAATCACGTTGCCGTACCGGATAGGGGCATCAGACACGCTGCATTTTGCCGGTATCTTGAGTCACTCCGGCCATGCATATCATGCAACGGCTGATGGGATTGCCAGTATCGCCGAGGAAGAACGTGACGTCATGGTGACGCTGGCTGACCGACTACAACAAGACGGGATCACGGTACCAACGATTTCGGTTGGATCGACACCTGCAATGCAACACGTCAAGACACTCAACGGTATTTCGGAAGCCCGCCCGGGGAACTATGCGCTTTTCGACTTCTCACAGGTTGCACTCGGTTCGTGCACAGCAAGTGACTGCGCCGTCACAGTGATTAGTTCCGTTGTGTCTTCACAACCCGGCGCTAGCCACTGCATCAGCGACGCTGGGGCGCTTGCACTTTCCAAAGACGCCGGTCCCGATGCGCCATGGGGACCAACAATGGGCGAGACGTTCAGCGACTACGCGTCTGGTGAACTGGATCGTGATGTGCGAGTTGTGGCCGTGAGCCAGGAACATGGTCGCGTGAACCGGGCACTCACGCCGGGGACGAAAATCCGAATTCTCCCAAACCATTCTTGCCTGACCGTCGCGCAGTTCGACGAGTTTTTCGTCGCGCAGGGGGAAACAGTCATCGACCGCTGGAAGATATGGCGTGGACGGTGAACCTCATTATATCTCCGGTTGACTGAGCGTCTGGCCGATAACCCAGTCATGGACAGCGTTTTCGGCCGGGCGACCGGCCTCATGACCGCCGCGAGCACGTTTGCAGTTTTTGCTGTTGTCGCGCAGAACCTCGACTTTACGGGCACGTATTCGCTCACAGCCGACCGTGGGACACGACTCGAACTGCTCCTTGTACAGGATCGGGGCGGCGGTATTAGCGGGTCATTGCAAAGTGACGCCGGATCCTTCGAATTGGCCGGTTACATCGAACAAAACGTCATCGTCGGCACCGTTCACCTCGACCGCGAACCCGTCGACTTCCAGGCCTACCTGGATGGAGCGCATTTGGTCGTTTCCCTGGGCGGGGCACCCGCGGGTAGACTGGCCTACCTGCCCGTTGAGGAACTTCTGTTTACAAAAGAACTGGCTGACCCATACGACTACGGGACACGTCCGCGCAACGGGAACGACCCGCTGCAGGGGAGAGATCCACTGGGCTCAGGCAATCCGTTGGCTCCGTTTGGCGGCAACGCCGCCTTGAGTTTCACCGGCACTTTTTCTGACGGACATGTGGTCCTGGAACTGCGCGGCGGCGGAAGTGCATATTCCGGCCATCTGTCCATCGACGGACGGGACTACCCGATCCAAGCCAGAATTCAAGAAAATGTCCTCGTTGGAAGTTTTTCGAATCAACTTCAACAATTCGAGTTCGTAGCTACCAGGGACCAGCGAGGACTTGTCCTCGAATCAGAGGGACAATCCTATTACCTGCTACACCAAGAGGATTTCGGGCCGGCGCCCTCGCCGTTCCGAAATGTACTTCCCGGGTCCGGCATTCCGGTTTCGCCGAGACGGCCCCTGTCCGACGGCTCATTCGATGCGATGCAATGGGTCGATCAACTCCGCGACACACGTCTGGTTCAATACTCGGGAAACTCCCGAACTGGCGGCCTGGATCTGACTCTTTGCTCCAACGGTCGCTATTTGGGTAATGCTAGGGGCCTACTCCGCGGGCGTGGGAGATTCCCGGAAACCCGCGGTGGCGACCAAACCTGGAGGATTGCATCCCCAGTCGGCGTGCCTTTCCTAGAATTGCGCTCTGCCACCGGCCAGGTCGATCGATACTCGCTAACGAACGACCGCGGCCAACTCCTGTTAGAAGGGTACCCGGTCACCCGTAAGCGCTCCGTCATCGGGTGCTAGGATCGACCCGCTGGCCGAGTGTAAAGAAAGTGATCAGATGTGTTGCGTCAGCGACACAGCGTCGCACGAGAACAACAGTACAGTTAAGCGACTATTCCCAAAGAACATAAGTTAGATTTCGCGCATGCCTATCCATCCTCTGTACGGACATGAACGCCTCCTGGAGAGGCTTACGGGTGCCATCGCAAGCGATCGGTTTCCGGCGACGTCGATGTTGTCCGGGCCATCTGGCGTTGGTAAACAGCGCCTCGCCTTGGCGTTGGCTGAGGCGCTACTGTGCGAGAAGCTTGGCGGGCCGTGTGGCAACTGTCACTCCTGCCTCCAGGTACGGGGGTTGTCACACCCGGATCTGCACTGGTTCGTACCGTTTCAACCACCCAAGAG
>JAZDDC010000186.1:0-4086 GCA_036679565.1 Gemmatimonadota bacterium | reverse complement strand
CCCCATCGCCGACCAACGTCCTTCACCGGTCCCGCGCGTCGCACCGCTGGCACCGCCCCCAAACCCGCCGCCCTCACTCTCGTAGTAGAACACGCCGTTGCTGCAAAGCCACAGTTCAGTTGATTCGGTGTAACCGGTGCGTGTGAAATATCTTGCTAAATACATTCCCTTCAAGAACGGCTCCCATGCGTCACCGCCCGTTTCCGTCGCGGCGGGTGCCCGGTGGGCCCGCTCCCCGACACCCAAGCTGAAAGCGAACTCCCGCATCGATTCCCGATGTCGCGCCGCTTCGGAGGGTGGCGAAAGCAGAATAAACGCGACGCCGAGGCCCGACTGGGTGATGCGGACGTCGATCACACCTACGTAAGCGGCGGACGTGCCGTCCACGCTGTAGTCGGCGCTGAAGTGACCCGAGGCCACATCCTGCACGGGGCCCATGGGTGCCAACACCACACCGTCGCCGAGGTCGACGGGTTGGGTCATTTGCTGCCGGGCAGCCGTCTCCGTTTGCTCGTCGGCCAAGACTACGACGAGGCCGCCGCCCGCGTCCGATTTCAGCCGAAATGACTCTCCGTCGGGCGATAGCTGCCCACTCCACCCGGTGGGAATGGTCAGCGTGAGCCCAGACTCCGGATCACTAATCACCTCTCCGCCGGTATACACACGGGCCGGTTCGATCTGAGCATTGGCAGGTGCCGCCGCCACCACGGTCAGCGTCACCAATAGCGAAGACTTGAACCAGCGTGTTTTCGTAACGGGCATTGTCCACCTGTGCGTGGGCGATCCGTAGTGTCTGCGACGATTCACGTGAATGTTTCACGGCGGTTCACGGCTGTTGCGAGACCACGTTCCGGCCGATTTCTCTTCGATTCAATGAGTATCACGTGAGATTGCCACCCTTGCAACTGACAAGGTGGCGCATTGATGGGGTCGGAGGTCCCGGTGCGAGTCGGCGTCTCGACTCTGGAAGGTGTACTGCTGCAAAAACAAGTTGTGGCGCTGGCCCCTTTTAAGGTTGGCACCGAAGGACAGAGTGTCCGTATTGATGATGTGTGCATGCTGCAGACGGGTGTTTTGTTTATGTCAGATGCGTTTCAGCAGCCTCAACGATTTCTTGTCAAATCAAGGGTCCAGTTTACTTCCCATTCCCGTGTCGTTGGGTTCTGATACGCCTGCTCCCAAAAAGCATGATCTGCCGAAATCATCTTCCAGCGAAAGCGCATGTTGAACGTCCGTCCCTCGTTTGTCTCCGAACCGTAAAACACTCCGACACCATTGGCGAACCGCCCGCGTACCTGTTCTATCAGATGCGGATAACCACGACTCATCCATTGTGCGCGCCACTCGTCTGGGTCCGGGTCATACGTCCGAATCATTATGCCGTGCATAGGACCGCCGTTGAATGTCCCGTACGTGTCATTGATTGCAACGATCCCGCCTAACAGGATGCGATACTCCGTTTCCATATGGTTCTCTTGCCATTCTTGCTCGTCAACCATTCGTCGTTTCAAACTATGGCTCTCCACATTCCACACACCAGCAAGTAGATCGAAATTCTCCATGTGCGGACCATTGACGACATCGAAATTCTCTGTTCGTGGAATTCGTTGCGCGAAAGCCGCGCTGGCCGAAACGAACGGTGGCAACGTGATCGCCATAACAAGAAAAAGCAATTTGAAGGGATGACCTGCCACGAAAATATCCGTCGAGTGTGCGTTGACAGCATTCTATAGACTATTAGAATATTGTCAAGCGACAGTCTTTTCTCACGATTCGACGGAGATTTCGACCATGCGGTATGCCCACACACTCATTCGGCTCGTTCCCGCCGGCGGCCGCCTAGTCATACACCGGTTCGCCCTCGCAGGTGGCTGGCAGATGGCGCCTAACAAACCTACCTTCTACCGAATTTCGCGAAGTGGAATTGCCGTGATTCGAAAAGGAGAGGTAGGTGGCGCTGGGTTGTCGAAGACGGGCAGATAATGATTCAGCTGGCTATTGGTCACAACCAAGTTGTCGTCTACGACGACGCCCGTCGTCGGAAAATCTAAATCCCATCGTTCCGCTGGAAAGTATTGGGCAAGGGCGGTTGTGTAATCAGCGTTCAGTTCCACTCGTACTATCCCTTGGGCCACGGCGTAGAGTACCGGAGCAAAACTGCCCGTGATGTAGGCATTTCCATCACGATCGACTGTTACATCGTTGACGAAGTGGCGCAACCCGTCGTTGGGTATCCGGAAACGTGCCACCACACTCGCAGACTCGGTGTCGAAAACCAGTACCTCGGACGTTGTGGGTCCATTCCCCTCGAACGCATCCATGAAACTCACACTGCACACCCACAACCGGTTTCGAGTTGCATCGACCGTCATGCCTATCACGTTCATGAGGTCATCCTGGTGCGCCGTCTTGAAATAGGTTGCCCGTCCACCGACAATGCGTTGGATAGACCCGTCGGCGAGTCCGCCGACGAACAAGTGGCCGCTTCCCGCGTGCGCGGTAATGCCCTCGGGGAAGGTTCGATCACCGAGTAGCGCGGTATGCTCCTGGCCAACCACGCGCTCAATGGCGATGGTCGGTAGAAATGTGACGCAGATCAGGAGGGCCCAACACGTCAGGGTTGCTGGAACGAAGCGCATTTGGGAGGCCTTGTGAATTCCAAGCGGTGGTGGCGATAGTTAGGTCAACTGCCCTAATTCAAGATAGCGCGCGCCGTTATCTGAGGCAATTGGCCATGTGGTTGGTCAGTAAGGATGTTACGCTATTTAGGTCTGCCGTACTAAATTGCCATATCCTTTGAGCTGGAATATCTGATCGATGGTACCTGCCTCCGGGCTTTTCAACGATGAGGGAGTGTCCCAGGTATCGGTCAGGAGGATTGCGCAGGAGCTGGGTATCAGCCATGGGAACGTGGACTATCACTACAAGAACAAGGGCCAAATCCTTTGGGCCATCCATGATCGAATGAGACGGGAGATGGAGCATGCGGTCTTCCCATCTGCGCCGGACGGGTTGGCGCACTTCGATCGGCTCATCAAGTGGGTGCAGTCTTTCCAGCGGGCGTATCGATTCTTCTATCAAGACCTCGTGGAGATTACCAGGCGTTTCCCGCTTGTTGCTCGGCGGCATCGAGACACATACGAGCGCCGAAGAGATGAACAAGAGAACTTGTTCCGAAACTACATCGCTCGGGGACTCATGAGGCCTGAGGTCGTCGGGTCCGGATACCCGGCTCTCTATCACACGATGTGGATGGTCGTGACATTTTCTGCGTCGGAGCGCTGGATTTTTCCCGATGGTCTACCTCGTCATCACGTCCGATCTCAGTTGTGGAACCTACTCCTTCCCTATCTCACTGATAGTGGAATGAAGGAGTACGAGGGTCTGGGTGTTTAGGGCTGGTTGGTGACGGCACAGTACTAATACGGCATCTCGTCATCGTCCAACCCCATATGGTGCCCGAGTTCATGGATCAGCGTATCGCGGATTTCGCTCGCAACCTGTTTATTGTTGCGACACACTCGAATGATCGGGCCACGAAAGATTCTGATGCGGTCCGGGGGTCCGACGTGTCCGACTCCTCGGTCCGGGAGAGGTGTTCCTTCATAGAGTCCTAGGAGTTCTCCATCGTTCTCCGGTGCGTCCGGTTCCTCCTCGACGACGACCGCCACGTTCTCGAGCGCGTAGCGGAACGTGTCCGGTATCTGTTCCAGAACCTCCTGCACAACCTGTTCGAACTCGGTCCGTGTCATGGGTGGTTGGTGGTTGGTCCTTTTTGATGGTTTTGGCACACCAGAAGATTCGCTACAACTGGTTTGATTGAGCAAGTGCAGGTTGTTCACACCAATCATGCGACGCTTGACTCGTTGGGTGGTCAGCAGCATTTCAGAGGGGGAGTGCCCGGATGGGAACGGGAGTAGGACCAAGTCGGGAGCGTGAGGCGGGCATCCCTGTCACCAGGAGGTCGATATGGGCCTAGGAATCGCGAAGCTCGATATCGAACTCAGCGGGCGGGTCCGCAGGGATTCCGTGGCGCTGGCATTTATCCGTAAACGTCAGACGGTCCTCACGCGCGGCGACATCGTT
>JAZDDC010000185.1:0-6679 GCA_036679565.1 Gemmatimonadota bacterium | reverse complement strand
CCAAAGGCGACGAACCGCCGCTTCCCGAGGATCCCGGCAGCGAGGACGACGGGTTGCCGTTTTAGGAGCGGTTGCTCGACTTCCTCAATGTTGATGAGGGTGGTCGGTTATCCCGTCACCGGTTGTGACGGTGTAACGTCACATTGGAAAGTTAGCGAATCTTCCGGGCCGGTTGATTCGCTCCTCCCTGGTGCAATATCAATGACGTCACTTCATTGTCCTCGACCACAAACGATATCTGTGCGTCCACGACCCTGAGGAAGAACTCGGTTTCCGACTCCGCGAACACCGGGAACTTCGCCTGTCCGGTGGCTTGCGCATGCAATCCGTCATCTTCCAACGTGACCGTGATTGTAAACTCCGGTGCCAGTTCGTATTCCCCCACGTAACGCGTGAGGATTTCGCGGTCGATCTCGATCGCGATCCGATCGGGAGTCGGTGTAGGCGCTGCGGCCAACGGCAGCGCTTGATTTATGAGATGGAATCCGATGTCGTCGGCTCCGTGTGCTGAGTTCGTGAGCACGACCACGCCAACTCCTTTTTGAGGATCGAAACCGGAAAACGTTCGGTAACCGCCGGTTCCTCCGTTGTGCCACACGATCCGTTCGTCTCCAACTTCACGAATGTGCCAGTTGAGTCCGATCTTCATACCGGGGCCCGCCGCCTGCCGAGGTTCATGACTGACACGCATGGCCCGTTCGAGGTCCGTGCGGGGCTCTCCGATGTTCGCCGCCAAAAAAGTGAGCATATCATGCACGTTGGAGCGAAGCGCTCCCGCGCCGGCTAACGTCGGTATGTCCCAGTTCTTGGTGACGTTGCCAGATTGATCGTGCCCTTTGGCGAGTCGTTGTTCCATTTCCCCTGAGAGCGTAACGCCTGTCATCGACATGCCCAACGGCTCGAGGATACGCTCGCGGATGATGCTTTCGTAGTCCGTACCGGCACGTGTTGCCAGCACGTGTCCCAGAAGGCCCACGGCGAGGTTTGAGTATTCATACTGCGCTCCAACGTCGCGAGTTAGTTCGTATTCGGATACGAACTCATGGAGGTCGTTGACCGTGTAGTCTACGTAGGGGTTTTGTGCATCACGTACGCTCAGATTACTCGGCAGACGCGGAAGTGAAGAGCGATGCGTTGCAATGTCGAGCAAAGTAATGTCCCGCCCGGCACGCGACGGAATGGTGACACCTTGGTGAGCATACTGCTGGACTGCAGCATTGAGATCGATTTCTTGGCGCGCAGCCATTTCGGCTAGCAAGATGCCGGTAAATACTTTTGTGATTGACCCAATCTCAAAAACACTTGCGGCGCCCAAGGGCGCGGCACCGGGGCCCGCGTCACCGAAGGCAACCACGCGTCGCTGACCATCTGCCTCCAAAACTCCGAGGACGATGCCCGTCGCGCGATTCTCTTCGACCCGAGTCTTGATGATGTTGAGAAGCTGCGCGTCGGCTGGAAAATGTTGGGCGTGTAACCCGGACCCGGTGAACAGTCCGATACACCAGGCAAAGGCGACCGCCAGCGCAGTTTTGGACGTGCGAACCCCGGGGGCCCATCGTGGACGTCGTGGTCCCTTGGGTGTGGCGAATCTTTTCAGCATATGACTTCTGTCCATGACGACTCCGGGTTCCATGTTGACATCGGTATTTTGCCGGCTTGAGCGAAAAGCCGGTTAGAGCGAACAGCAACGCGAGTGGCATCCACGATATTGAACCAATCCACGAGTTACGGGGCGATATCCCGTCCAAATTTCATAGAACTTCCGCGACAAGCGCGTGGTTACGGGCATCGGCGAATCCTCCTCCTGTGTCTGCCTACAATCCAAGATACGCTCGGTGTACCGGAGTATACAAATCGTTGTCGGTAGGATGGCTATTTGGAGCGGCGTTTGAGGGGCGAGAAAGCGCCCGCGGCGAGTTGCATCGTTCCCCGAAGTAAGGTCGGGCCCCTATCTTAGCCACCATGGCAGAGATAACCTCGCGGCTCTCGGCGGCTTCTTACTCGGATTCAGAACCGCGCAGCACAGAGTCTATCGCCTGTTCTAGAGACATCGCTCGCCCATTCGATCTTGCCGTAGCGGCGCTTTGGTTATTGAGTAGGCGACGAGCTTCCTCCATGTGACGCGCACATTTTTGCAGCCAAGACGGGGGTGCGGTCGATCCGATGGATTCCCGGATTGCTTCGGCCGCGCCATCGAGCCGGAGTGCGTCACTTGGTCGACTCATGCGTAAGGCCACGCACGCAAGCCCCTCAAAAACAAATGCAATACCCCGCCGATCTTTAACCTTAGCCAGAATCTGAAGGCTCTCACGAAAAAATGCATCCGCATCTGAGTAATTTGCTTGCGCGGTGGCAACCACTCCCAGGTTGTTCAACGCGTACGCAATGTTTTGTTTATCCCCAAGAACGCGATAGAGTTCGAGGGCCTCAGTGTGAAGGGTGTAGGCCGTCGCGTGATCTCCTTGATATTCGGCTACGAGACCCAGATTTGTCAAAGGCCAGGCGATTCCGAGGCTGTCGCCGACCTCACGTGCCGTTGCGAGACTGTCGTCCAGCAGTTCGCGTGCCTCCTCATAGTTACCCTCGTCACGGGCCACCAGACCTAAATTTCCGAGGGCGGCGGCGATGCATACCTTGTCACCAAGCTCCTTGGCCACACGGATTCCGTCGTCGAGGCGTGCCCGCGCATTCTTGTGATGGCCTTTGTAACGGGCAATGACGCCTAGCATGGTCAACGCCCATGCGATGCAACCCTTGTCTTCCAGTTCTCTGCCAATTGCTAGGGCTTCGTCAGTAAACCTCGACGCCGCCTCATAGTCTCCGAGATCGCGTGCTAACCACCCCGTAGCCAAGAGAACCTGAGCTCTCGTCGCCTTGAAAGCGGCCATGTCTCCCTTCAATGCGATAATGCTCTCCAACCGCTCGCGGCCCTCTCCGAGGTGACCATGCATACGCCAAAAGCGTCCAAGTGCGGCGCCGAGTCGCAAGACTTGCTCAATCTCACCGCGGTCAATGAACCGTCGAAGTGCCGCGCGAAGGTTATCGTGCTCATGTTCGAGACGAGCCAACCATTCAGCCGTGCGTGGTCCAAACAGTTCAGACGCAGCCCCCTCTGCAAACGCAAGATAAAACGCAGCGTGCTGGCTAAAAATGGCCTGCCCATCGTTAGATTCGAGTTGTTCGAGACCGTATTCGCGAAGTGTTTCGAGCATGTGGAAGCGAATTTCGCCGTCTGTGGTCTCCCGTTGCTGCAAGAGGCTGTTGTCAACGAGCGTCGATATCGTATCAAGAACATCTACGTCCAAAGTCGGTGTCGCGTTTGTAATGATCGACTCGGCTGCCTCGAGTGTACAACCTCCGACGAAAACGGAAAGACGCGAAAACACGGTCTGGTCGGACGAGGACAACAGCTCGTAGCTCCACGCTATCGTATCACGTAGTGTTTGTTGGCGAGCTGGCGCGTCACGAGGCCCCCCGGTAAGCAACGATAGACGATCGGTAAGCCGCGCCAGCATCATTTGTGGGCTCAGAAGCTTCGTCCGAGCAGCGGCGAGCTCGAGCGCCAGCGGCAATCCATCAAGTCGCCGACAAACCTCCGCGACCGCGTTAGCGTTGGCCTCCGTTAGGGTGAAACCCGGGCGGGCATTATTTGCCCGGGAAATAAATAGTTGAATCGCCTCGTAACTGGCGAGCTTCTTTGACGACACGACGCTGGTGGCATCTGGCAATGAAAGCGGTGGAACTGGAAACTCGCGCTCGCCGTAGATACGAAGTGTGGCTCTGCTCGTAAGCAGGAACCTGACGCTGGCAGATTCTGTGACAAGCCTCCCGATGTCAGAAGCGGCCTCAACGAGATGCTCCAAGTTGTCGAGGATCAGAAGCATTTCTTTACCGCGTAACACATCAAGAAGAACGTCCATTTGTTCGAGACCGGGTGTCTCGGGTAAGCCGATCGTCCTCGCGATACTCGGGATCACCAATCCGGCGTCCCGCAATGTTGCAAGTCCAACGAAGAAGACACCGTCCGGAAACTCCTGGCGGCACTCCGCACCGACATGCAAAGCCAAACGAGATTTCCCAACACCGCCGGTCCCAGTGAGCGTGACGAGGCGAGTGTCCGAGTTCAAGAGCAGGTCCAGGATCGATGCCGTCTCCCGTTTTCGCCCCACGAGGGGTGTTGCCGGAACGGGCAGGTGGTGGGATTTGCTCTCCCGATTTATGTTTGCGGTTGCGCCTCTCCGCCCGCTGTTTGCCGCCGCCGCCGCCGGTGACTCGTCTATGGCGAACAGGAATGCTTCCATCGAGCGAAATCGGTCCGCCGGCGATTTAGCGATTGCCTTGTGAACCGCAGTTTCCACGTACGGCGGAACTGTCTCTCTAGTAACCGAAAGGCGTGTGACTGGAGCGGCGATCACCTTGGCGATGATGGCTTGGGCATTGGGTCCAACGTGCGGTGGCTCGCCGGCCAAGAGTTCATAGAGGATACATCCTAACGCGTATATGTCGGTGCGAGTATCGAGATCGTCCTCTCCGCATGCTTGCTCGGGACTCATATACGCAGGTGTTCCAATGGCCAAGCCCGTGTCCGTCAAGCGCTCGCCGCCTGCGACCGTAATCGCTCGAGCTATCCCGAAGTCCGCGACGAAAACGTGCCGGTCTTGTAGCAGGATGTTCTCTGGTTTTATGTCCCGGTGGATCACATTGCAACGATGCGCGGCAGCCAACGCGTCCGCGATCTCCCGAGTGATAGAAAGGGAGTCTTCCAGTGACAGTTGTCGTTCCCGTTCCATTCGATCGCGCAACGATTCGCCATTCACAAACGGCATAACATAAAACAGAAACCCATCCGCGTCACCAGAATCCAACAGCGGTAGAATATGGGGATGCGTTAAGCCAGCGGTGATCTTGATCTCGCGCATGAAGCGTTCGGTACCAAGAGCAACCGCAAGTTCGGGCCGAAGGACTTTCAGCGCGACCTTGCGTTCGTGCTTCAAGTCCTTCGCAAGATAAACTATTGCCATTCCGCCAACGCCGAGTTCGCGTTCGATCGCGTAACGATCGGCAAGAGCGGCCGTAAGCTGAGCAAGCTCGTCGGTCGCCGTCACCTACGATCGCTTTCGGTGCGAACGTTTGTCACGACAGTTGGTGTGTTGCGCGCCAGACGATCCCAACCACGCCTATCGGTTGAAACTGGCAACACGTTCCTCAACCTCTGTCCAGATGGCGTGCGGAATCGGGAATGTTGCTGCGGCGACGTTCTCTTCGATCTCAGTTGGGGAACTTGCTCCAACCACCACGCTACTCACTGCGGGATGACGCATCGGAAACTGTATCGCCAAAGCCTGCAATGGTATTTCTCGTTCCCGTGCCCATAGCCACCACTCGTGCGCCCTTGGCGCGTCGGGGTGTTCAGCTAGATGATCCAGGGTCTTTGGATCAACCCCGGTCAACAGACCCATTAAGAGTGCTCTGCCGAGCAGGACGCCCACGCCGGCTTCACCAGCTTGGTTCAACAATGGCAGATCGGTCTGACGAATCAACGAGTAATCGTCATGAACCAAAATCACATCGAAACGTCCACTCTCGACGGCACGGCGGTGAAAGTCGCCGCCTCTGACACCGAGACCGATTGCGCGAACAGTCCCCTCTTCTCGTAGTCGCTCCAACTCGACAAGTGCTCCATCCGGTGCAAACACTATGTCCATATCGATATGGTCGAGCGCGTGAACTTGCACTAAATCTACGGAGTCGAGCCCAAGGATTTGCAAACTGTTGTTAACCGACCAGCGTGTCGCGTCAACCGAATAATCGTTATAACGGTCTGGGTGAGTCCCGATCTTCGTGCAAATATGTGTGTGCGCTGGAAGCCCACCCAGTTCGTTGAGAACTCGCCCAAACCTATGTTCGCTTTGCCCATAGAACGGCGAACTGTCGAAATAGTTGATGCCAAGATCAAGTGCGCGATGAATTGTGGCCACGGCAGTATCCTCTGGCACCGGGCGATAAAGACCGCCAAGACCTGTGCCGCCCAGCGATAACACCGAGACGTCGATGTTCGCTCGACCCAGTCGCTTTCGAGGGAGGGAGGATGGTTTTGGTGGTTGCGCGGATGGATCGCGGTTTCGATTTGTCATTTGAACTTGCTCGCCAGTAGATCGTGCATCGACGGAATTGGAAGACAAGTCTAACCATCTTAACGCCCGACCCTTATAGGAGGAATACTGATGGTGATTGGGCGCACTCGCGGCATGACGGGCTCCGAAAGATATCAGACATGGAGACGTCGTTAATTCCTCACAACGCCTCACGGCCGCATCGCGTGCGCTTCGGCCGCAGGCCGTCGAAAATGACGAGAAATGGATCGATCGTAACGGGGCAATTTTTGTGGGCGTCCAAAAGGCTGGCTCAAACGTTCCCGAGCCGCCCACATTCCCCTACCTTATCCGGTCGAGATCTCTCCCCCTTCATGTGAGACCGAATCATGTACCCGAGGCGTTTTCTTAAACTTGCAGTTCCCTTGAGTGTCATCGTCACTCTTCTGCTACCACTTACCACGCTCCTTGCCCAGTCGGACTCCCGGGGCGTGGTGCTCGACTCGGCTTTCCTGGCCGGCTACAAGTGGCGCAATCTGGGTCCTGATCGAGGGGGCCGTTCCATCGCCGTATCGGGTGTCAAAGGG
>JAZDDC010000184.1:0-5576 GCA_036679565.1 Gemmatimonadota bacterium | reverse complement strand
GGTGAGCACGACCAGTTCGGTTCCGTCCCGTTTCTTCACCAGGTACACACCATCGCCACGCACCACGAAATAGGTGTACGCTTGGCCATCTTCCTGCAGGTCGCTGCCGCCGAGGATCAAGCCATAGCTGTGCGAGTGGCCGAGGGAACTGGTCTGTGTGAACGAACCGGAGACCTCATACTGACCCGAGGCGCGGTCGCCCTCGCGATACAGGACTACGGCCGGCCCAACGTTCACGTGGTAGCCGGACCCCATGCGCTCGAACTTGAGGTTCTCCAACGTGCCTCGATCGGTTCGGGCGTGCCAGCCGTCCACGATGACCCCACCCCCCTCAACCGCGACATCGCGGTCATGGTCCTGCGCCGCCAGCGCCACGGCGGAAAACGCTGTGGCCAGAGTGGCCAATTTCAGTGCTCGCATGAACTTCCCTCCACTTGTGAAAAAAAGAATGGTTCCAAAGAACCGCCGGGTCCAAGATGATTGAACGCTTAATTAGGCGGAAAGGACCGCATTCGTCTACTCCCCACACGGTATTCTGGTTCCACTTGATTCCGGCCGATCGTTCTCAATCATTTGTGCCAAAACGCGTCTGAAGTGTTAAAATGTACGCTCATCGTCACTTAGCAAGGCAGCGTGGCTACGGATTGCGTTCCCTCCCCCGCCGAGGTGAGTTTGCGGGTTGGTGGTAAGAAATAGCCATGCGCCGCTTGCCAGCCGGCTCCCACATCCACATTTTGCGCCATCGGGCGATGCAGAGCCGGTCCGAAACCGAACGACGTCGGCTCAGCAGTAAAAAACCCGCAGTCGCCCGGACCCCATTGTCGGAGGATCAACGAATGGCCGTATCCACGATTTCACCACGCTGTTTTGCGGGCGCCGTTGCCAGATGGCGAGCCGCTGTCTTCGCTCTTGCAGTGCCGGTTTCCCTGAACGCCCAGCAGGACTCACCTCAGGGTGGGGTCACGTTCGCCAAAGACATCGTGCCCATTTTGCAGCAGAGCTGTCAGCGGTGTCACCACGCTGGGGGTGTCGCACCGATGCCGCTTGTCGAGTACGACTCCGTGCGAGCTTATGGAAGAAAAATCCGGCGCCGGACCGGTATCCGGGATCGGATGGGTGCCATGCCGCCATGGTACGTGGAGAAGGACATCGGTATTCAACATTTTAAGGACGATCCATCGCTGAGCGACGAGCAAATCGACGCAATCGCCACGTGGGTACGCAGCGGCATGCCCGAGGGCAACCCGGCGGATATGCCACCACCCCTGGAGTTCAATGACGACGGTGAGTGGACGCTCGGCGAACCCGACCTGATCGTCTCGACCGAGGAATTCATGGTGGGCAAAGATGCGCCTGATTGGTGGGGCGATATCAAGAGTGTTCCCACCGGACTCACCGAGGACCGGTACGTGGCCTCGGTCGAGATTAGGGAAATCAATGACGTCAAAGATAGCGGGGGTTCCGATAGGGAAACGGTCGGTGGGTTGTACGTCTTCCACCACATGGTCTGGAGTACGCGAGTACTGGACGATCCCGATCAGCCAGTTGTTGGATGGCCCGTACACGAAGTCGGACGCAATGGTGACATCTTTGACACCGACGCGGGCCCCCTTCTGAAGGCAGGTTCGAGCATCGTATCCAACTCGACGCACCTGCATTCGAACGGTCGCGACACCAAAGCTCATCTCGAGATTGGGTTCCGTTTCCAACCGCCCGATTACGAGCCGACGTACCGTTCAATCTTTATCAGCCTGGGCAATGGCTCCGACATCGACATCAAGGCCGGTGAAAAGGACCAGGAACTACACGCCTACGCCGTGCTGCAGCAGCATACAAAGATCGTCACGTTCGAACCACATCTTCACGCCCCCGGGGCGCGGATGTGTCTCGAGGCAATCTGGGGTTTCAATGTCGAGACCCTTTCCTGTGTTGGTTACGACCACAACTGGGTCCGAGGTTACACGTTTGCCGACGACTACCAACCGCTGCTGCCGAAGGGGACTGTCCTGCACATCATTGGTTACATGGATAACACGCAACAAAACCGCAACGTCCCGGACCCACGAAACTGGCAGGGTTCCGGTAACCGATCCGTGGCCAACATGTTCATTGACTTGGGCATGCGGGTCGCTCTCACGGACGAACAGTTCCAGGAAGCAATGGCCACGCGGAGAGCAAACCTCAACCTGACCGCCAACGATCACGTCATCGGGTGCCCGTTGTGTCTCGTCATACCGGGGAACTAACCATGCGCACCAACTTGTGGCTCGCAGGGGTAGTTTTGGCGACGTTCTTCAACAGCGGGTCGGCGAGCGCCCAACTCACATACCAGAGCGGTCAAAACGTCTCGCCCGCGTTTGAGGGATGGGAGGAGAACGCCGACGGGTCATTCAGTCTTGTGTTCGGGTACATGAATCGGAATTGGCATGAGGAACTGAACGTTCCTGTGGGACCAGCCAATAACATTTCGCCCGGAGCGGCGGACCAAAACCAACCAACACATTTCTTACCGCGCCGCAATCGGTTCGTGTTCAAGGTACGGGTGCCGGCGGATTTCGGCGATCAAGAAGTCGTCTGGACACTTACCACGAGAGGAAAGACGGAGTACGCGTACGGCACACTGGCCCCGGACTACATGCTCGACAACATGGTCATCGCATCGGAAACCGGAGCGCTCGGCATAGGCCGGAGTAACGCCGCATCACGAGCCAACACACCACCCACTATCACGCTGGACGGAGATGCCGTTCGGCGCGTCAGAATCGGCGAACCAGTAACACTCGTCGTCAGCGTTTCCGATGACGACCTGCCACGGCGTCGTAGACGCCCCACGACACAACAGGGCGGCCCCCCTGTGCTGACGGCGCGGCAGTTGCGCCCGCCTCCGAGGATCACGGTCAGCAAAACCGTTGGTCTCCATTTCGCGTGGTTTGTATTCCGGGGCGACGCCAACATCACCTTCGATCCGCTGCAAGTGAAGGTGTGGGAGGACACACGCACGGGCGCGAACTCTCCGTGGGCGCCATTGTGGATTGCACCGGATGTTCCTGAAGATGAGCGCTGGGAGGTACAGGTTACATTCGACCGGCCGGGGACATACGTCCTGCGTGGCCGCGCCGACGACGGCGGCTTGTTCGACGACGTCGAGGTGACGATCATCGTTGGCCCCGTAACGTAAGACTTGGGGAATAGATAACGACGAACCGTTCCTCGACGAGGCCCCTCCCAACACGATATCGTGGAGGGTCCGTTGCAATCCTCGAACTCCCACGACGGGCAGGCACAACCGCACGTCTATAAAGGAATACGGAATCTCATACCCGGCCGCAGGCGCATGCGTGGTAGACCTGGGACTAGATTGCGCGGCTGGGACTACACACTTGCTCGTGGTGTTAGGTGATACCCTAAAAACTTGAAAAGGCTATGAAGTCGATTGTCCAAGAGAAGTACGGATCCCTTGATGCACTCAAGTTCCAAGACGTCGATAGGCCAGCTGTCGGCGAGGTATTCGGTGAAACCATCCGCGCTTGTTTCGACATTCCCGCCCCGGACCATTGAGGAAACAAGCCAAACGGGTTGTCGTGGCTAGTCCAGACCGGCCTCGCGAATCCAGGCACGCCACGGCACCACGCCGACAATCTCGAAGTCGTCGCCATTCGGCCGAACAATCACACAGTCCCCTTCACCGACGTTCCCCGGGGATCGACCGAGAGCGTTTTGCATTGTACCGATGTGTGAGATAACGACGAGGTTGCCACCCTCCAGCGAAGCTCGTAGCACCCCGATACGTTGCTCGGTCTCGCGTTCGCCATATTCGCTGCCGTTGGTGTGCCAGATGCTATCGATGACAACGGGCTGCTCGAACATGAATTCCGCCGTCCTGCGAGCGCGTTGCATGGGGCTCGCAACGATGGCTGCAATTGGGATCTCGAGTGTACGCAACGCACGCCCAATGCGCCGAGATTGCCGTTCACCCTCAGGTGACAGGAGTCGCTGCGTTGTTGAATCGGCGTAATCTACAGGTTCCGTTTCCTGCATACGGGTCGTGATCGCGTGACGGCACAACATGATGGTGCCACCCGCTTTGACCTCGCCGATCATTGCCGATGCGTCGGAGCGCTGCGCCAACACTGGCACCGAAATTGTCAAAGCGGCGGTAGCCCACGCAAGGCAAACCCCAATCACCAAACCGCTAGGCCGATTGTCAGAATGGAATAACGAAGTCATGAACCTCCTGCTGTGCCGGAGGCGAGGCGCTTCCATTCCGGCACGGTGACATTGGCAATCACTTCCGCTCCGCCAGTTGACGGCCGAAGCACCACACAGTCGCCCTCTCCCGGTTGCCGATACCCAAGCGCCGACCGCAAGATGCCCTGGTGCGTCATCAGAACGCTGTTGCCGTCACGAGGATTCCGGTTGAAGCGCTCGCGCAGCTCGCGACGCGAATGATCCCCATACAACATCCCGTCTGGTGTCGCCCGATCGAACGCGAGCTGCGCGCATTCCATAGTGCGCGCATACGCACTGGCATGTACATCTCCAATCGGGACACGTAAGGCTTTTAGTGCGCGACCCAACGACCGTGCTTGCGCTTCACCCTCGCTCGACAGATTGCGTTGCGTGGCACGGTCACCCAGACGGGTTGGCCCAGTCCGATTCCCTCCGCGGTCGGTCATCGCATGGCGGCACGCGAGAATGTGGCCACCCGAACGCAGCGCCGCAAGAACGACATCCGACCCAACGCTGCTCAGGGTTGGCAACGGCTGCGCGCGGTTTCGAGTACGCTGTCGGGCACTTGTGGGGGCGGACACGATCATTACCACGGTGATCATAGTCAACAAGCGAAGCATCTTCATGAGTTGTCCAATTTGGAAGACGTTGACGACGCGATGCACGTGAGCATCAGCGCCAAAAGTAGTGGTGCGGCATAACTACCCCCGCGTTCAATCACTCGCCAAAAGTAGTGGTGCGGCATAACTACCCCCGCGTTCAATCACTTCCCAGATCGGTGATCCGGCAACCGCGAATAACATCTCGGTACCAAACTTCCACGCGGCTATACCGATAAAAAAACCTGGTGTCACGTGAACGACCGCGGCCACGGCAAGCCCAATCTCAAAGCCCCCTAACACGGGAGCCATACTCGGAGCCATGCCAATCGCGGCAAGATGTTCAGCGACGATGCCGTTGGCACCCGTCACGGCAAGCATGCCATGCCCGACGAGCAACAACACAGTCGTTGCACGCAGTGCGGTTGCCATCGCGGAGGCATCCCCGAGTGCGAAGTCGATCGTTCTTATTCGCGTAAGCCACGTGCGACGTGTCCCAAACCCCACTGCCAACAAGAACGCCAACGGCACGCCATAGTTGCCGGCACGTTCTACGAACTCCCAGACACTTTCGCCCGTAAGGGGACTCAGTGCAGCCGTCCACATCGCCCTACCCGTTATGTACAACAGCACCACTCGACGTGGACTCACCAGGGTCACGACGCCGAGCATGATGTCCATGATACCAATCAGCGGCATGAGCGTATAGGCGGCTTGTGACCCAATCCCAACGAGCCCAAAATACGG
>JAZDDC010000183.1:0-12283 GCA_036679565.1 Gemmatimonadota bacterium | reverse complement strand
CTGCACGACTCGGGTGAGGCGGACGGGTTGTTGTACTACGTCATGCCGTTTGTCGATGGTGAATCATTACGAGATCGGTTGACACGGGAGGGGTCCCTTCCATGGAAGGAGGCCGTATCCATCGCGTGCGAAATTGCCAGCGCCACGCAATACGCGCATGGCCAAGGAATCGTACACCGTGACATAAAGCCCGGTAACATACTTCTTTCCCAGGGGCACGCCGTTGTTGCCGATTTCGGTATCGCGCGCGCCGTGAGCGGTACGGGCGATGATAAGCAGCTAACGAAGATAGAGTTTGCGGTGGGTACACCGCCGTACATGAGTCCGGAACAAGCGCTTTCCGATCCAACACTCGATGGACGTTCGGATATCTACTCCCTCGGTTGCGTACTGTATGAGATGTTGACCGGGGTTCCGCCGGCGGAAACCTCGTCAAACCCCTCCCTTGCCAAATTTGATGGACACGCCAAACAACAAGTTCCCAAGGGCGTAAGGGGTGCCACAATGGCGGCGCTCGCGGTAGACCGTGAGAACCGTTACCAAACCGCTGCGGAGATGCGCGACGCGTTGATGCAATCTGTGCGTGGTGGCGGGCGTCCGATCCTTCTTGCTGCTCAGCTTGTCAGTGCTGGTGCGGTCATCTTAGCCCTCGTCTACTTCCTCGCATTGGAGTTGGGTCTTCCGGACTGGGTCTTCCAAGCTCTTGCGGTCGTCACGGCTGTTCAGATCATTGTTTTGATGTTGGCGTCGCGAACGGAACGGGCGGGAGTCAGACCCCGTCGACTCAATCGGAGGCGGATTCGTTTCATCGGTGCGGTTGCGGTAGTCGCGGTGGGACTGTCGTCAGCGTCCTATATGGCGGGCCACGCGCTTGGCGTGCGCCCGCAACGGAGCGTGTTCGGTGTGGGAACGTTGGACTCACGCGAACGAATCATCCTGGCAGATTTTGAAAATCGTACTTCGGACTCGTTGCTTGGCGCGGTGACAACGGACGCATTTCGAATCGACTTCGCACAGTCTCCCGTCGTATCGGTTGTCGATCCGAGTTTTGTCACGCAAGTCCTATCGCGGATGGAACGATCCCCGTCTGAACAACTGACCGCGGACCTTGCCCGCGAGATTGCTGTGCGAGAGGGAATCAAAGCGGTCCTCGCCGGCGAGATCACCACCGTCGGTAGTGGGTATATGCTGACCGTCCGTGTTGTTTCCGCCGAAGATGCCACCGTTTTGGCTGCCGATAGGGTCTCCGCCGCCTCAACCAACGATGTGATAGCAGCGATAGATCGTTTATCGAAGGAGATACGCGGGAGTATCGGTGAGCCCTTGCGCTCCCTACGAGAGAACGAAGCCCTCCAACGTGTAACCACCCATTCGCTCGAAGCATTGCGTACATATTCGCAGGCGTCGCGCGCCATTGATGCTGGTGATGTGATCCAAGGCCGCGCTCTTTTGAAAGAGGCACTGGTCCTCGATTCGACATTCGCAATGGCGCACCGGCGTTTGGGGTTGGTATCCCTGGATCGTGCCGAACAAGTCCAAGGACTCACCCGGGCCTATCAGTTCCGTGAGCGACTGACCGATCGTGAAAAGGGACTCACGATCGGTGCGTACCATTTGTTTGTGACAGGAGACGACGGTGCGGCTATCGAATCGCTCGCCGGCGTACTTGAACACTACCCGGAGGATCCCACAGCACTCAACAGCATTGGATTGGCCCACGTGATGAGGCATGATCATGTAGGAGCGGAGCGTTATTTTATCCGTGCTCTTCAGGCAAGCCCGCATTCCCCCGATCGATACGCGGCGCTGATCGATATTCAAACCGTCCTGGGAAAGATGGATGATGCACGGCTGAATGCGCAGCGTTTACGCGAAGAGTTTCCCAATCACCCAACAAGTGTGTTCGTCGATGCCAAACTTGCGACGGTAGAGTTCGACTACGTTCGTGCTGACAGCATCGTTTTCGGACTCCTCGACAAGAGAGGGCCGCCGCATTTTTGGCGGGGGCCGGCCTATGTGCTATTGGCGGGCAATGCGTTTGTCCGGGGTCGTCTGGAGGTTGGTGAGCGATACCTGGCCGATGCAATGACGGTGTTCGAAAATGCCTCGGTCCCGGGTGAAGCGTTGGCAAGTGAGCTTCAACTCGCTCTCGTTGACCTGTTTTTGCGCGGCGACCATGACCGCGCACTTACTCGGGTGGACACGGCACTCCAACGCTACCCGCCGGACAATCTAGATCCACTCAACAGACCCTACCTGCAGATCGCTCAACTCTACGCTTTTTCGAAGGACACCGTGCGAGCCGGTCGTGCGCTCAACCAGTTCGCGGAACGCGTGGAATATCGAGATCTTTTTCGGTCGATGGAGATTGTCCGTGGCGGCCTAGCGGACTACTCGGAATCGAGATTGACCGAATCGATTAAAAAGTTGCGGCGTGCGGATTCACAGGGATGTCCCATCTGTCTGCTCCCGTACATCGCAGAGGCGTACGACAAACTCGGCGCCGTCGATTCCACCATCTCCGTTCTGGAGAGGTACGTCGCGGCGACATGGTTGTCACGTATTAACGTAGACATCGTTTCGCTTGTCCCCTCGTATGAGCGGTTGGCGCGCAATTATGAGAAGAACGGTGATTTATCGAAAGCCGCTGTCTACTATGGGCGCATTGTTGATCTCTGGCAGGACGCAGACTCGGAGTTGCAAGCCTTTGTCGATATGGCTCGCGACGCTTTGCGCAGAACATCGAACGCACTTCGTGGTGTCTCCTAACTCCCTGTTAATTCCCCATCAGCAAAGCCCCAACCACCGCCCCCCGGTGTTCGGATGCTAATTACCGTGCCCGCCTCAACCCATTGACTTGCTTTTCCGGGCAGCCGTTCCTTCGTGCCGTCCGGGTGCCGCAACAGGTTCTCTCCCGGAGTACCCGGCTTTCCACCTTGAAGCCCGTACGGCCCTTTCTCGCGTCTATCGCTCAGTATGGTTATCTGTCCCGGTGCGAGCAGTTCGATGTCGCGGGACATGCCATCTCCGCCGTTAAACTTTCCGCGGCCGCCCGTCTTTCTCCGAACGGCATACCGCGTAACGCGGACCGGGAGTGCATGTTCGAGGGCTTCGACTGGCGTGTTGAGACTATTTGTCATGTGGCAGTGCGTGACACTTAACCCGTCTGCTGTAGGACGTGCGCCCATACCGCCGGCGATGGTCTCGTAGTATGCGTACTCGATACCAGTTCGTGGATCCGTGCCGCCGAGCGTAAGGTTGCTCATGGTCCCATAACTTGCTGCTGGAATAGTGTTCGGAATTGCATGCGCCAGCGCACCCAGGACAACGTCCACGATGCGTTGGGATGTTTCGACGTTGCCACCCGCAACCGCGGCCGGGAGCCGCGCGTTCACCAATGAACCCTCGGGTGCAACGACATCCAACGGCCTTATGGTGCCGTGGTTTGACGGTATGGCGAATGGTACGATGACACGAAAACAATACATGACTGCCGATAGCGTAATCGCGTATATCGCGTTGATGCTGCCCGCAGTTTGGTCCGCGGTCCCTGTGAAGTCGATGCGCGCGTCCGTTCCGGATATTGTCACCTGTACGGCAATGGTCAGCGGGCCGTTGCCTTGCCCGTCGTCATCCATTTCATCTGCGAACTCGTAGACCCCGTCGGGGATACTCGAGATCGCTTCGCGGGTCATGCGCTCCGCGTAATCCTGCAGGTGTGACATATACTCGCCGACGGTGTCGAGACCATATTTTTCGGCCATGGCGATGAGACGGCGTTCACCCGTACGATTGCTCGCCACTTGTGCCGTAAGATCTCCCTCGCGTTCGACCGGTGTGCGGACGTTGGCCAGGATCAGGGACAGAATATCGCGCACGATTTCTCCGCCTTTGACCAACTTGAGTGGGGGGATACGTATCCCCTCTTGATAGATGGAACGCGATAAGGGCATTGAACCGGGAGTGATGCCACCCACGTCAGAGTGATGTGCTCGGTTTGCGACATAAAAGGACGGCGAGTCGCGGTCCCAGAGATACACGGGCTGTACCAGAGTAATGTCCGGTAAGTGTGTGCCACCGTGGAACGGGTCGTTGACGATCACCATATCGCCGGGTTCCATGGTGGTGTGTTCAATGGCGGCTTCGACGGAGAGTGGCATTGACCCAAGATGTACGGGCATGTGCTCCCCCTGCGCCACCATACGGCCCTTTTCGTCGAAGATGGCACACGAGTAGTCGCGTCGTTCTTTGATGTTTGGCGAAAAGGAAGTGCGGCAGAGTGTGACGCCCATCTCTTCGGCAACGGAATAGAAAAGATTCCGGAAGACTTCGAGTGCAACGGGATCCCAGGGCACCGCATCGATTGGTGACTCGTTCATGGCATCGGTTCTAACAGGAGGTTATCCAACTCATCCACACGACACCAAAAGTCGGGTGGCACCACTGTCGTCGTACTGTACTCCACCACAAGCGCGGGCCCGTTGAGAGTATTGCCAGGTCGCAAGAGGTCATGGTCATAGATGGGCGCCTTATGCTCCGCTCCGTTAAACATCATTTCGGTTTGACCAACCACCGCGGCACTTGAATCCGAACTGCCGGACGGTTTTTCTGCGATGGTAGGACGGGGTGTCTTGCCGACTGTACGGACACGAATGTTTACGATCTCGGTTGCTCGTGCTTTGTCGGCGTATCCATAGCGCCGTTCGTGCGCTTCGTGAAAATCTTCCTGTAATGATGCGCCGAACGGCACGGCCAATTCGAAACCCTGCCCAATGTATCGCATGTCACAGGATCGCTCGAGTGTCACGTCTTCTTTCACCAAGCCCTCGTCTTCATACTCGACACGCGCCCGTTCCTCCAGTTTGGCGAAGGCGTCGAGCAACGCAGTTTCGTCGAGAGATGCCGTTGAGGCAAGAAGCGTCTTAGAGTAGTCGCGGACGAAATCTGCCAGGAGCATTCCGAGTGCCGATAGAGTGCCGGCTCCCTTGGGTACCAACACACGTGGAATGTTTAAGCTACGTGCGAGGTCGGCCGCGTGCATACCGCCGGCACCGCCAAAACAGACAAGTGTGAAGTCGCGAGGATCGTGCCCGCGTTCCAGGGAAATAACACGTATCGCTCTTTCCATCGTTGCATTTGCAACACGCAAGATACCCTGCGCGGTTTCGACCGAATTGAGCCCGAGTTCGTTAGAAAGAGTCTCGATCGCCGCGGTGACCGGTTCGGTAGCAAGGGCTGTTTGGCCGCCAAGGAAATGGTCGGATGACAATCTGCCCAGAAAGAGATTTGCATCGGTTACCGTTGGTGCTGTTCCGCCGCGGTCGTAACAGATCGGGCCCGGTTGTGCGCCGGCGCTCTGTGGGCCCACACGCAATGAACCACCCGGATCGCGGTGCGCAATCGATCCCCCCCCGGCCCCAACGGTGTGAATGTCTATGACGGGTACGCGGATCGGTGTATCTCCGATGGAAGATTCGACGGTGCGTCCAATCTCTCCGGGGCAAAGACAGACATCGGTACTGGTGCCACCCATGTCGAAGGTGATGACATTGTCGAATCCTGCCAGGCGACCAATTTCGTGGCCTCCGACGGCGCCACCAGCCGGTCCGGACAACACCGTTTGCACGGCGAACGCCGACGCCGCCGATGCGGAGAGTACACCTCCATTGGATTGCATGATCCGGAGTTTTGCACCGCCCACCTCTTCTGATAGTTGTGAGAGATATTTGTGCATTATCGGACCGACATAGGCATTGACGACCGTTGTCGTGCAACGTTCGTACTCGCGGAACTCAGGAAGGACTTCGTGTGACGTTGAAATAAATCCGGCAAAACGTTCCCGGAGTGTCTCTGCAATACGACTCTCGTGTGCGGGATTGGCATAGGAGTGTAACAAGCAAATAGCTACCGCTTCCGCGTCACTTTCAACGATAATATCCAAGATCCGATCCACTGATTTATCATCGAGTGGGCGCACGACGTCGCCGTGTGGACCGACACGCTCAATAACGCCGAGTCGATCCGCTTCCGGAATTAACGGAGGTTGCTTTTGCACGTTGAGATCGTAGATCGCAGGTCGAATCTGTCGGCCGATTTCAAGAACGTCCTCAAAGCCCGCCGTCGTTATGAGAATGGTCCGTACACCCTTTCGTTCGAGGATGGCGTTGGTGGCCACGGTCGATCCGTGTACGATGTCCACTTCGCGAGAACCAAGAAGATGTTGCAATCCGGTGAGTACGGCCTTGGCTGGGTTCTCCGGTGTGGATGGTTCTTTATGGATCTTCAAGCCATCTTCATGCGCGAAAACGAAGTCGGTGAACGTCCCGCCGGTATCCACACCGACCACCAATGTTTCGTCAGACACCTTGCACCGTCGAAGCGTCTGTGCCGTAGATGTAGCGTTCCATCTCGCCGTGAATACGTTCGACCGTTTTGGCCGACGGTGCGCGTGTGACACTCGAAACGACGATGGTGGCGAAGGCGTTTGCCAGCAACGACCAAACACCCCCGTGAAGACCGAGTGGATGTGGGTATATCGTCAGGGTCACGTATAACATTGTAAGACCGACTCCGATGCCGGTTAGCACACCGGTCCTGGTGAGAAGCCGTTTGGTTGGGAAACACACTCCCAGGATGGCAGGCATCAGTTGTAACGCACCCGCTCCGGAAAGTGTAACCAGGACGACCAGTAAATCGAATGTTGTGATGGAAAGCGCGTAACCCACAATCAGCAGTCCTAACACGATGAGGCGGCCCACCAATATGTAGTGGGCCTGGCTTGCCGTGCGCGCGATGTAACGCTGGTAGATGTCACGTGTCAGCACGGTCATGTTGGCGTGGAGGATCGAATCAAGCGTGGACATCGCCGCCGCGGTCGCGCCAGCCAAGATGATCCCGGTGAGCCACGCCGGTGCATATGCGAACAACAATTCAGGAAAGATTCGGTCTGCAATCTCTATGTCAGGCATTACGAGTGCCCCACCCAAACCGACCAGTGTTGCAGGAATGTAGAGTGTCATTAGGAAAAGCGGGGTCGTGGCCCCAAGCCATTTGATCGTTTTTGCAGACGCCGCGGTGTAATAACGAATCATGATGTGCGGTTGGAACACGATGCCGAACGAAAGAACGATCACCATTCCAAACCACATGCCCGGTGTGAAGAAGCCCTGTGGTCCCGGTGCTGTTAAAAGATCAGGACGTTCAGCCGCAACTCGCTTCCACAATGCTACCGGGCCGCCAAATACGCGATACGTGATGACCAGGGCGCCGACCCAAATGGCGATGTACATCCAGATACCCTGTACCACATCGGTCCAATACACCGCCCGCAATCCGCCCGCCATGAGGTAGGCGGCAGCGACTATCAATAGTACCAGGGTCCCCAACTCAAATGAGATACGATCACCGGATGCCACTGAGAGGATATAGCCGAGTCCTTGTGCCTGAACCTGTATATATAGAATAGTGAAAATGACGGAGACGAAGGCTGCCACGACACGCACAGCTTCGCTTTCGTAATCGCTTGCCCAGCACCCAAATCCGGGTGCCAAGAACGTAGGTGATAGCGCCCACGAGAACCGTCCATGCGCCCGCAACCCAAAAACCGATGCCATGCGTATAGAAGAAACCGCCCGAGCCTAGAAATGCGAACGCCGAATGATACGTGGCGACCATTGTTAGGTAGAGAACGACGAATCCCGCTTTTCGACCGTAAAGGAGAAAATCCTCCAACTCGCCGGTCATGCGTCGATTCGCGACCACACCCAACACGATCGTGACGCCGAGATACGCGAAGATCAGCGATGTGGCTACGACCCAGGGTTCCATCAGATGTCGCGGCGCATAATCCAGATCAACACGCCAATCATGCTGAAGTAAATCACCAGCAAGTAGGTGTAGAGGAACGGAATCCCGAGTAATGTCGGCTCGATGCGATTAGCGATTACGAATACGAGGGGTGGTTGCGTGAGCGCGAAGAGTCCTAAGAACGCCAATACGCCTATCCAACCGTTACGTGTTCGTGGTACGTAGTGCGAACGAATCGGTTGAATCATACGGGGCATTTTGAAGTGGCTCCAGGTGGCTTGCCAGCGCGTGCGTGGGGCAATTTATCCGTCTGAGCTTTGGTGGCAAGCAGTAGGGGCGGGGACGACGTCAGTGATTTAGTAATCGGTCGATTTCTGTCGTTGCGTGGCGGAGCGCGTCGGACAACTTGTTTCTCTCTCGCAGTAACTCCGTATACAATAGGTGCGAGAGTTCCCCGCCAGGTGCTGCCGTGGCGAGTTGCTCCATTGCATGAACGGCCGGTATCGGTTCGGCAAGGCCGTTGTGGGAGTGGCGGTCCTGCGCATACCGCCCACCGACCGTTGCGAAAGCGGGTGTCAGCAAACGGCTGAGTTTCATGAGCGTGCGGTTGAGCGCTTGGATTTGTGAATCTTCCCTGAGGCTCTTAGTCGCTGCTAGTAGGCCATTGGTGGCTTTGACAAACGATGACGTTGGTAAGTCCAGTTCGAACCGTTCCTTGGCACGTTTCTGCATGGTGGACGCTGCCTTGTCGATTCGTGTCGCGTTGTTTGTGAAATCCATCGGCAGGATCGGTAACGAACACATGTCCCAAATGTAATGAACGTATAGGTGCCCGGTTTGCGCAAAACGATCACGATCTATTTTGTCGAGTGTATCATACTTGGTGTGCTGCCACCAACCGTTTTTCGCACCCCCCCATGCTCTCGCTGTTTCGTCGGTGAATTGGAACTGGCCTTCCAAAGCCGGGAGCCCCATGCCAAAAAAAGATTGTTCACCCTGTCGACCGAGATGCCCGTGGCGTGTAGGTCCGCCGAACACCCGCTGCTCGACATGTTGATGCCATTTGGCGAGTTCCGGTGTTGAGCTTGCCGCGTAAATCGTAGTTTGCGCTAGCCCCACCGATTCCACGTTGAAGTATGCCACGGCGTGTTCGTCGAGATGGTCCCAATAGCGGTCGGCAAACCAGGTGGATCCGCTGTGGCCGCCGATCGCGTGTCCGTTCCAAAACCCGATAAAGATATCTCGTCGCAGGGACTCTCGGTGCCGTGCAAACACTCTTGCTAGTTCTAAGGTGAGTGCATTGCCGGCGGCATTTGCCGTCATACCCGGTTCCCACGCATCGTAGTGGCTGCCCAAGACAAGAAAATCAGCGGTACTATTGTGTGGCACCTTCAGCCGCCCGATGGGTTGCGGTAGGGGCCCCCAATTGTTTTCGGCCTGGGCAACGAGCCGCGCACGAACGGAACCTCGGCTCAACATAGCGATAAACTCGTCTCCGGCTGCGCGGCTGATGCTGACCGCGGAGATTTGCGGAACGTCTGACATGCTGGATCGTGTGGGGTTGCCCCAAACACTTCTTATGTCCATGTGTGGAATTGCATCCGACTCTGGCGTGTCCACGCATACATAGATAATGGCGCTGGCTCCAAGACTCGTGGCGACTCGGACTTTCTCATCCCGTGACGGGCCACCCGAAATCTCAACGAGGACCGCGGTGCCGGCTACGTCTTTACCTTCATAATCCTTTTTTGACCCGCCGTTGACATAGATGACATCGACTTCCAAGCCGTCGTCCGATGTCGATACGATGTGACCACACGGTTCACATGCGTAGTCGCGTACTTCTGGCGACATGAGATGGATACTTCCGCGCTGTGGGACACTACGAAAGGCGCTAAATGAATCGAGCCGTGCTTCAAAGCCGTAACTTGCCAGCTTCTGGACAAAGTATTCGGCCGCGATCTGCTGGCCATCCGTACCCGGTAGTCGAACCGGCGCGTTTTCGTTGATCCACTCGACGTGTTTCCACGCCTCGTCTAGTGAAAATTCTTTGAGGATGTTTTTAAACGTCATTACCAGTTGTCTGACTGTTTTGGTTTTTCGTTATCCAGATAAATTGGGTGCCAGGATAGGCGATATTTTCGGACTAGATATGGAGCATAGCCACCGAACCCGCTGAATCCACGGAAAAACGTTTGTGTCTAGTACGTCTCAAGAAAGTAAGGCCGTTTCCCGTTCCGTGTGTTCTGTGGCGTCTTTCTTCGCGGACACGGTCGGCATCCACGCCGTATGCAGTAGTATCCTCGCGCAATCTGTCAGCTCAGTATAAGATATGCGCTTCTTCCGCCGAGCGTCCGGAAACGAAGATGCCGATTGATCCAAAAGATATTGCCATTTGTACCAGTGACATAGCGGGAGGATCCAACCCATACGGATCGATTGCACCCCCCATTTTGCAAACGTCGCTCTTTACTCGTCCGACATTCGAAAACTTGCTGCAGGGTTTAGCTGACGAGAAAGGGAACTGCGTTTACACCCGCGGGCAAAATCCAACTGTCGAATACCTCGAACGTCAACTGACGGCGTTGGAGCGGGGAGAAGTGTGTAAATGTTTTGGGTCGGGGATGGCAGCAGTGAGTGCTGTTTTCTTGGGACTCTTGAAGTCTGGCGATCATATCCTGTTCCTCAACCAGGTTTACGGTCCGACGCTAGAACTTGCGAAACACCTTAGCCGTTTTGGGATTGAGTTTGATGTGGTCATGGCAAGCGAAATGGATTCGATCGAAAAGGCCATCAAACGAAACACACGTCTCATATGGTTTGAGAGTCCATCGACGATGCTCTTCAAGGTCCTGGATGTTTGCCGAGTGACCGAGTTGGCCGCAACTCGCGGCGTTATCACTGGGATGGATAACACGTGGTCGACACCGCTCTTCCAAAAACCATTGATGTTCGGTGTCGATATCGTGATGCATTCGTGTTCGAAATATGTTGGTGGCCACAGTGATGTCGTGGCTGGTGCTGTGGTGACCAACCGCGAGTTGATGGAACGAATTTTTTATGGCGCGTTTATGCTAAACGGCGGCGTATTAGCACCGTACGACGCGTGGTTGTTAGCCAGAGGGGTGCGGACCCTGCCGATTCGAATGGAAAGACACCAAAAGAATGGGTTGGAGGTTGCGCGCTTTCTCGATCAACATCCGGCCGTCCATTGTGTGTTTCATCCGGCGATGACGCGCGACCAACGTAAAGTTGTCGATACGCAATTAACTGGCTATTCAGGTCTTTTTAGCTTCGAACTGGAATCGGGCACGTTCGTAGATGTATGTCGGTTCCTGAATCGTCTAAAAGTCTTCCGTCTCGGCGTGAGCTGGGGTGGTGTGGAGAGCCTCGCAATTTCCCCAAACAGTGGCGAGAACGTAGACCATTTGACATCCCAGGGCATCCCGGCCGGTTTGATTC
The DNA here is from genome assembly GCA_036679565.1 of Gemmatimonadota bacterium. Classification (GTDB taxonomy): domain Bacteria; phylum Gemmatimonadota; class Gemmatimonadetes; order Gemmatimonadales; family GWC2-71-9; genus JAZDDC01. Next base: position 1,015 of record JAZDDC010000183.1, on the reverse strand, counting down.
GGTTGTCGGTGGGTTTGGAAGACGTTGGCACGTTGGTCAAAGACCTCGAGCACGCCTTGGCCGGGTGACGTCCGGCCCCCCCCGGTTCTCACCGCCGGGCGGACGTTGTGGTGCTTGTCTGAGGAGGAAATATCAGGCGGTATCCCCTTGTCCTTGCCGCAATCTACGACCGTCTTGCTCGCCCGGAGCGTAGGTTTTGGAAACCATTGTCGCGTAGCATGTTAGACGTGACTAACGTCGGTTAATTCAAAACTCGTTCTCAAGAAAATCGTTAGGGGCGTCGATGTCTTCTTGCAATGAGACACGTTGGCCTACTACTTCGAAAAGACCGCCGAACCAACGGTTCGGGTAGTGGGTCTGATGCAACCCCGTCTGCAGTTGTTCACTCGTTGGACATGGAGCGTGCGGCGCGTATCGTTGCCCATCAACCTCGCGCCCGCGCCGCACTTGCGCTACTCGGTGACAAGGAGTTCATTTTCAGCGGATCCGGCGATGCGTTCTTGATGTACCGCAAGAGCGGACGGTGTTATGTGGCCATGGGGGATCCCGTGGGTCCGGAACCACAGTGGCGTGAACTGATCGAACGTTTTGACATGCTGGCCAAGGCAGATGGTGGTTGGCCCGTTTTTTATCAAGTAGAACAGCGCGCGATCTCATCGTATCGGGATCAGGGTCTATCGTGTGTGAAGTTGGGCGAGGAGGCCAGCATATCCCTTCCCAAATTCTCGATGGACGGAAGTAATCGACGGCGTCTGCGGCAAACACTTCGGCGAACCGAACGCGGTGGTGGTTCTGTTGAAGTAGTTCCGGCCAAGTCCGTTGGCGCGGTTTTGGATGAATTGCGCCAGGTATCAGATTCGTGGTTGGCGGAAAAGAACACACGGGAAAAAAGTTTTTCCTTGGGTGCGTTCGAACCACGTTACCTGACACGTTGTCCAATAGCTATCGTTAGGCAACATGAGCGCATTGTGGCTTTTGCAAATCTTTGGTGTGGTGAAGTCGGTGGTGAGGTAGG
>JAZDDC010000182.1:0-4994 GCA_036679565.1 Gemmatimonadota bacterium | reverse complement strand
CTCCGCTATTCGCCCACCACCGTTTCGCGTCTTCGGCATCCCATCCTTCCAACCCAAGGGCATCGATGTCGTCGCGCAAGTCCGCCGCCGTTTGCGGTCTGTCTTTTGGGTTTCTGGCAAGACAGGACATTACCAATGCCTCGAGCTGTCCAAGCGATCCCGGCACGGGTTTGGGTTCGAGCTCGATGTGTTGTTGCAAAATCTCTACCGTAGAACTGCCACAGAACAACTCTTTGCCGGCAAGCAGATAGTACATCACGAGGCCAAGCGCATAGATGTCGCTACGACGATCGACCGTTGCACCACGAACCATTTCAGGGGACGCGTAAGCGGCGGTCCCAACAAGAACACCCGGTCGAGTCAGGAAGGCGCCACCGTCCTGGTCAATGTCCTTCGCAACACCAAAGTCCAAGACCTTGACGAAGTCGTACAACCCGCCCCTTTCGCAAAGAAAAACGTTCGACGGCTTAATATCTCGATGTACCAACCCGGAATCATGCGCCTCGGAGAGCGAGCCACAGACCTGTCGAACGATATATGCAGTCCGCGCATCTGAGATGGGTCCGTGTCGTTCAACGAGCTGTTGTAAGTTGAGACCACTTAGCAGCTCCATTGCGTAGTAGAACACACCGCGGGACGCCCGCCCATAATCGTAAATCGCAATCGTGTTTGGATGGGTGAGTTGCGCGGTGGTCTGTACCTCACGTTCGAATCGAGCGACCGTGAGTTCACTACTACGTTCGGGAGGCAGGAATTTTATTGCGGCTGGTCGATGGAGTCGTGCGTGCCTGGCTCGATACACCACACCCATCCCGCCGGCCCCAATGAGGCTTTCAAGTCGGTACTGACCAACCCGACCTCCGATTCTGAGCTGCGACCGAAGGAAAAAGGCCACCACACTGGCGGCAATGAGAACCGCGACAGCGGCGATCGTAAGAAAAAGTGACACGAGTTTGCCGATGGTTTTGACGCATCAACTGTACCCTCCGTCTTTCGGCCCGTCGAGTCTGAACAGCTACTCGTTGTCTTTAAGTTACGGAAGCGCGTGGCGGGAGGTACCCGACGACGATGGCTATCTGCTTAACGGAGGCTCCCACTACCGTGCGTTTAGGAAACCGGGCGGCGCATTGAAGCGGGGCGTGCGTGGCCCACCTCTCTCCCCTCCGAAAGAGCATCACGTCGGGCGACGTGATGTTCAATGCGCCCGATTTCCCGGGACACACCTGAATCGTCCCCGTTTGCTGAGTCAGTATATTCCCTGAGCGTGTCCGTTAAGTCACCGCCGTGCCCCGGAATCCACCAGATGACGGGCCGGTGACGGACAATTACGTTGCACGTTCTTCGGCAACCAACCGACGGAACCCCGGATGTTCGCGTAGGGGAGCCCAACGCGGATCCAGGCGTATCAGAGCCGGGGACAACCAAGCCGGCTGGTCCAAAACGTCTTCCAATTGGCGCACCGCCGCGTCCAATTCACCGACTTTCATATAGATGTTTGCCAGCGCCTCCACAAATACCGGCCCATCCAACATATCGAAGGTGGGTGGTCGGAGACGCACGGCCACGGTGCCTTCGCGAATCGCATCCGCTTTTCGACCAAGGCCTGCATAGGCCAACCCCAATTCACTGTGGGCAAACGCATTTCCGCCGACATCATCGAGGATGCTTTCGATTGAGAGTCGCGCCGAGTCGTAATAGCTTCGCGCCAGTTGCGGCTGGCCGTTACGCTCCGCAAGATCCGCCTTCGCCAACAGAAAGCTCGTGGTATCTCCGCTCACCCTATCCAGCGTAAGCCGATCCAACGCAAGTTCCCACTCTCCACCAAGGATGCGCACCAACGCACTCCACCGGCTGCCTGATAGGTGCATAACATTGTCGGTGTCGAGCATAACCGGGTGCAAGATATCGTTGGCACCCTCGGCATCACCGAATTCCGTCAGGCGAATCAAGGCCGAAATGTGCCGGGGCAGGTGTAACTGTGGTGCAAGGCTGAGCGCACTGTCGATTGCCTCCTCCGCACGCGTCACATCGCCTAACACATAGTACGAATATGCCATCTCGGCTCGGCAGTCCGGACAGATGCCGGCCTCGCGTTCAGCAGCGCGGTATTGATCGATCGCTTGTCTGATTTCGCCTTGGCGTCGTCGTATTGCCCCGGTCAAGAACATGGCTTCCGCCTTGCCCGCCCACGCCGATCCCGCCATTTGAAGGTGTCGCAACGCGCGATTGTAGTCTAACTGGCCAAGGTAGTGGTACCAGGCTGCTGCCAGATGTGTGGATTGCAAGTCAGGTCGCATCTGAATGGACCGGTCCATTGCGGCTTTTGCTTTTTGTAAACGTGTCCGCGTACGATCGTAGCGCCAGTGATACATGGACGTGTGCGCGATTGTCAACCTGGCCAGCGGTAACACAAACGATGAGTCGAAAGCGCCCGCGGCTTCAAAGTGACGCACCGCCCTGGGAAAATCGACACGGGGCCCAAACGCAGTCCACTCGCGGCCGATCCATCCGTTCCGGTCCAACGCGGCCATCCCTTTCAAGTACTCGTCGTACGCTCGGGCATCTTCAGTGGGCAGTGTCCGAACAAAGGCGCGCTCGGCGACCAGTGTTGTCACGCCAAGTCCGGTAATAAAGCCCATTGCGATATCGCGCTCGATCATTGGAAGGTCGAAGAAACCACGATCGTAAGTTGCCCGCCAAATGACCACGTCGTCATCTGAACGTGTGACGGACGCCACCACGCGGACGACAATTGAATCGCCGTCGAGGCAATCACGTTGCACGGAAGCTCGTAGAACAAGGGCGTCCGGGAACGGACTTCCGCGGTCAGCCCAACGTGCCATGACTGACGATTCATCTTTGACCCAGCCAATGACCCGTAACGCACTTAACCCCGACAACCGGTTCAACACACCCTCCGCGATCCCATCGGCCAAATACAACCCCGCGGAATCCGAAAGATTTGTGAAAGGCGCGACGATAACGGTCGTCCGCGCAACAGCGTCTACGCTCGCGACGTCGCGCCCCGACACCCGAAAGTTCTGAATCAGGGCAAACGTGAGGATCAAAAGAACGGCCGCCGCACCAACCCAACGACCAAGATGTTTCATGGGTGCAGGATCGGCTGGAGAGACATTGACTTGTTGGGTCTGCCTCTCGGTGTGCGGCGCCGGGTGTGCATCGTTGGCTAAACGTTCGGCCAGGGCCGTGATGCGGGGGTCCGGTTCCAACCCCAAATCCCCTTCCACCAACTCGCGGTACGCGCGCGCTTGATGAAGCGCGCCCGGTCGGTCGTGGACGGCTTCGAGCGCCCGCATCAAACGCAGTGTTATTCCGGCGTCATATGCATCGTGTTCGGCTCGTCTCCTCAGCCATTGGACTGTCCTTGCCGGAGATGCATTTTTTGATTCGAGCAGACCATCAAGTGCCTTGACATACAAATCACTGAGCCTACCTCGTTCTGCATCCAACCATCGATCGAAATCCGGCGAGTGACTGACGTTAACACCCTTCAGCATTGGCCCATTGTACAGGTGGACCGCCTCTTCCCAGTTCCCGGCAGACACGTGGGCTTCAAACAAAACGGCGTCACATTGGAACGCCCCTTGGGCGACACCCACTTCTTCGCCACCGCGCGTCACGATGATGTCAGGGCCGAGCGCTTGTCTCAGGAAATGGAGTGACTGACGCAGCGCATGGCGAGCACGTGGCTCGGTCATTTCCGGCCAAAAAATCGGCAACAAAGAATCACGCCGATGGAAAGCCCGCGGACGGGCCATAACAAGATAGGTGAGGAGTGCTAACCGTTTGCGCTGCGCCAACACCGAACGAAACTCCTCTCCATCCTTCGAGCGGAGTTCGACCGTGCCAAGCGTCGTGAGTTCGATCATACGATGCATCTCGTGGCTAAAGCGTCACATGAGCAGGGCACACACCCAACGGCACGGACGCTGGGTGGCGCGGGGTTATCTATGAAACGAGAGGGCACGCCGGACTCTGACGGTGCATTCTATATTGACGCATAAACAGAGCGTATGGTTGCAATTCAGTACTTCGGGCCATGGATGCGAAGCGCAATGACATCACCGGCCCGGTAGCGAATGGGACCGAACAAGGTAGACGCCAATCGTTGACGCGAGTCGAAATCGCGCGGACCTAAAATCAGAATCGCGTTGGCGCCGATTTTCCCGGCCTCCTTTTGAAGATCCCAAACCCAGTCTTCGTCCAGCTCCGGTTCGATCAGAAACTCACTCTTTATGAGCGCAAGCCCATCCCAGGCAAAATCATCGAGTTCAGAAAGTGCCAAAAATACGCGGACCGAATCGGCCTCAACGTGATCGTACGAACGGGGAGACGCCGTGATGAGACTCTCTGACGATCTCCAACACGCGCCCAGCGTGAACAGGGCGAAAAAAAAGATGGTGGCTGGACGCAAAAGCTTCATATCCCTTGAGGGCGCTTTCGAAGTCGGGGTTGCTACCGAACGGACCGGGCGGCGAGCTGGTCCGCTAGACTGATACACTGTTAACCCGCCCGCGTTCGCTCAATCGTCGATTGTAGTGTCGATAGGATGAATGGCGACAAAAAAGCCCCCGGGAAATTCCCGAGGGCCTCTTCTGCTGTGCAAAGTCGCAGCGCGTTAGACCTTCCGCACGTTCTCCGCGGCAGGCCCCTTCTGGCCCTGCACAACTTCGAATTCTACCGACTGTCCCTCTTCCAACGTTTTGAAGCCTTCGCCTTCAACCTTGGAATGGTGCACGAAGCAGTCCTTTGAGCCGTCGTCTGGGGTGATAAACCCAAAACCCTTGCTGTCGTTGAACCACTTCACTTTTCCTGTAACTGGCATGCCGTACTCCCTGGGTGCTGTAATCGGAGACGGCGCTGCCGTTACTCTCGACTACCTTAATTAACGCATGACCTCTCGCCCGCCACGCTTGGGCTTGCCCGGACCGACTCCGGACCACGCTGTGTGGCCAAAAAAGAATCCACACGGA
>JAZDDC010000181.1:0-4008 GCA_036679565.1 Gemmatimonadota bacterium | reverse complement strand
GCCGGCCGCCAGCATTGTACGCCGCGAGCGATGGAATCACATCGCCGTCATACTGTCTCATCAGTGACGCAAGATGGGCGGTACCCACATGTACGTTGGTACCGGCGACCACTAACAAATCGTTATTCCACTCGACACCAAGCTGTCTGGCAACCCCGCGAGCCGTCGATGGCATCAGTTGCATGAGGCCCGTGGCGCCGGCTCGCGAAACGATCCCGGCATCAAACGCCGACTCCTGCCGAAGCGCCAACCGCCAACCGAGCCTGATGCCCTGAATAGTGCGGCCACGCGAGATGAAACCCTCACCCAGGTCGAGCAACTCCGCCACGGTGAAAGAGTCGTTTGCAATCAATCCACTGATGAGCGCGGCCGCTTCCTCGTGCATGTTGGCAGCATCCAACAGATCCAATGCGCCGAGTTCACGCTGGATTCTAGGCGCGGGCAACGGTCTGGTGGGTTCGGTGAACACAGGCGCCGGGAGGCCAGCCGCAACACGCGCGATGGTTCCGTAGTAGCCCAGAGAATCTTCCCGCGCCAACCGCCGCCACGCGTCAAACGCCGCGGAGGTGTCACCGCGAGCCATGTGCAAAATGCCCAATTGATATCGAGAGGATCTCGCTTCTTCCCCGTGGTTGACGCTCGCATTGTTGTATTGCACGATGGCCGCAGCCGTGTCACCACGTTGAAGCGCGTTGGATCCCAAACGCAGACGAGCCCGACCCGCTGTTTCACTTCTGGGCCACGTGCGCACGACGATGTGGTACAGACTATCGGCGACCACCGCGCGACCAATGTCTTGTTCTAAATCACCGATCAGGAAAAAGGCGAGCGGTGTGTGTCTGTGGGCTGGTTGATCGACGACGAACACTCGAAGTGCCGCGAGCGCGTCATTGCGACGTTTCATGGAAACGAGGAGTTGTGCGCGGGAAAATTGAGCCTCAACCGCTTTTTCCCCACCCATGTTGGCCGCGGCCTGATAAATACCGAGGCTGCGCCATCGATCACCGGACGCCGCCGTCGCGCGGCCATATTCATACAACGTTGTGGCCGAAGAATCGCCGTCCGCCACGATTGTGCTGAGCAACGCCGCCGCATCACGGGCGTGCCCGGTGTTGCGCAACGCGCGCGCAAGTAAACGTTCTTCGGCAACAGTTTGCGGTGGCAAACGGTCTCGTGCCAACTCGGCGGCATGCGATCGAAGCGGTCGAGAAGACGAACGAAGACCTTGGTAAGTCAGACGGCGTGCGACCCCGGAATCACCAATAGCTAGGCTGAGTTCCGCAGCTTCGGCTACGTCGCCAGCGTCAACGAGTGCGGTGATGGCACTTAACGTGTCCCCTGCCGTTTTGGAGAGCTGCGCCCAGACGACATTGGCAAGCCTTCGTGCATGCCGTGGCGCGCGTAACAACAACTGTCGAGCCGATGCAGTGTCACCATGAGCACGAGCTTGCCGCAGTGCCAACCATCCCGAAATGGCAGGCAACCGACGAGCAGCGTCCTCGTACGAGGATACCGCCGCCGTCAGGACGTCGCCACGCTCGTAGGCATCACCCGCGCGGGCAAGCAACACACCAGCCGACGCACCGCCTGTCAGCGCCGCCGCACGCGAAAAACGCATGGCCGCTCCGCGAAAGTCGCCGAGTTCGAACAACGCATGCGCATATGTGGTGAGTGCGGTACCGCCAAATAGCGTATCCGCAATGGGATTCTCGGTGAGAATTTCGATAGCTCGAGCCGCCCGGCCCATTACCAGCTCCGCTTCCGCGGCGCGGATGACACTGGCCACGTCCCGCGACTCGCCCGATGCATAGGCCCGGGCCGTTTGCCATGGCAACGCCGGCAGGGCGGTTACCGCATCTGCCTGGGCGTGGGACGACCCAATCGTCAGCGCAGTGGCGATTGCCATGATTCCCAGAATTCGCCCAAACCTCATAGTCACCAACCGCGTCAAAGCCTCACATTTTTGAGCACGCTCATTGTACGTGTTCGATCCTACATTGGAAACACCACCCGACTTGCCGAAGTTCAATAGTCCGTATTACTTTGGCGCACTTGCATGGCCCAGGAAAACCTTGCCGGACGCACGATTAAGACGTACCGACTCCTCGAGCGTGTTGGCGAGGGCGGAACTGCGATCGTTTACCGAGCCGAAAAAGCCGACGGCGGACTTTGCGCCGTAAAAGTTCTCAAGCAGCGTCTCCGCAACGACAAGAACGCCGTTGAACGGTTCCTGCGCGAGGCCGAATATGGGTCTCGTGTGGAACACGACGGTGTCGTCCGCACCTACGAATTCGGGCAGGTCGATGACCTGTACTTCCTGGCCCTCCAATGGGCCAGTGGTGATGCTCTTGCAGATTTCGTGCGCAAAGCAGGCAAACTGGCTCCTGAGCTGGTGGCGCTCATCATCGCCCAACTTGCCGGCGCTCTGGACGCCGCACACCAAGCGGGGATCATTCATCGCGATCTCAAGCCCGAAAATATCATCTATGACTCGAAGACCCGTGAAGCAAAATTGCTGGATTTCGGTATTGCCAGGGACGCCGAAATGGATCCGGCACAACGACTTACACGCACGGGGTTCTTTGTAGGCACCTTGCAATATGTGGCTCCGGAAGCCCTTAGTGGCGAACTCGTGGGACCGTCGGCCGACATCTACAGTTTGGCCACCATCACGTTTTACCTGCTCACCGGGTTACATCCGTTCGACGGAAAATCTCCCCGGGAACTCTTCAAACAGCTCCTCACCGAAGATGCGCGCCCCCTCAACCAAGCCGCCAAGGGCCTCAAATTCTCGGCGGCTCTGGAAAAAGCGGTGATGCACGGTCTCGAAAGGGAGCCCGGCAAACGGCCCAGTAGCGTGCTCGAATTTGCCCACGGGATCGAAACCGCCATCTCGAACGCGGACGGGCCTTCCGGAAAAGGTGGGATCATGGGCGTCTTCAAGGGTTTTCTGCGTAGAGATTAGCCGTCACGACTATGCAAGATTTTGCAGATTTCCAAAGCAAACTCGTTCAACTATTGAAAGACCGGTCCATAGCGGTGGGAGATTTCACGCTTTCATCGGGCAAACGCTCCAAATATTACGTGGATGCGAGAACGACTACGATGTCGGCTGCCGGCCTGGAGGCCATCGGGGCACTCGGTCTGGCCGCGATTCTGGACGCCGGGTGGACCGCCGAGGCGGTTGGTGGCCTCACGCTGGGTGCGGATCCTGTCGCGTACGCGATAGCATTGGCCGCACGCCAAAACAACACCGACCTCAATGCGTTTACCGTGCGCAAACAGCCAAAAAAGCACGGTACGGGTAAGCGTATCGAAGGGTGCTTCACTGCCGGCATGTCCGTCATCGTGGTTGAGGACGTCATCACGACCGGCGGATCGGCCATTGACGCAATATCCGTTATCGAAACCGAAGGTGGTACGGTGTCCGGTGTGCTGGCGGTGGTCGATCGCGACGAGGGTGGTAAGGAAAAGATTGAAGAATCTGGCGTTCAAGTTCGGTCCCTGGTATCCCTATCGGACCTGGATCTGATTCCGACCGGAAACGGATAACGGTCCCGTGCCGGGCAGTTAACCTATGGCCCAGCGTGTAGCATTCCAAAGTTGGACCACACGACGCTGGATGATCATCGCCGTCGCCACGGCGTTGCTTGGTTTTTCCCACTTTACAACCGGCGTACCATCGCTCGCACTCATCGGAGCGTTTGCCGTCGTCAGCTCCGCGCTAAATCTTCTTGTGTGGTTGATATCGCGTACGGGTACGTCCCACGCGTCGTTTACCATCGCAGCGTTTTTGCTGGACCTCGCCATTGCAACCGCACCCGTAGTGGCAATGGGCGCCGGCGGGCTTTTGGTGGGGTTGGTCGTGGTGATCGTCCCTTACACGCTCCACACATCTCGAATGATGAGCGGTTTCCACATTGCGACTGGCGGCATTTTCTACATTGCGGCAGTTGGACTTCACGGAATGTACGTGACGTTACCTGCTCGACATTGGATGGACGTTCC
>JAZDDC010000180.1:0-5613 GCA_036679565.1 Gemmatimonadota bacterium | reverse complement strand
GGTCCGACTGACGTAAGTGTGTCGCGCGCCGCCGCCAAATGCGTTCGCAACCGAACCGTTTCCTCTGTGATGTCCATCTTGTCCGCGAGGAATGCAATTTCTTGTGCGATCCGATCTTCGGCAACCGTGTGGCCGTCCAATAGTGCCGTGACGTTCGTCCGTAAGCGGTCGCGTTCCCTCACAAGACGATCAGGAGCGAGCGCCTCTACGTTTTCCAAAAGCTTTGCGATTGCCATAAACCGGTTGCTCAGCTCCACGGTCAATTGGTCACCCTCACGACTGCGTAGTGTAACCAACTCACTAACCGCTGTAACCAGAACGTCGCGGACTTCGTTAAAGTCCAGGGTGCTTTGTTGGGTTGAATTTGTACCCATCACATCGGGCTGCCGAAGGATCAGTTCGAGGCTCACCTTATCTTTCATTTTTAGACGCTTCCTCAGCGTCTTTAGTGTGCGGTATGCTTCCCGTGCTCGCGCTAGATTTATCGTCAGACCGCTCGCACGGGACGGTTCCTCGATCCATCGGCCCACCACCGTGACGTGACCTCGGTCCAAGTGCTCTCGCAAGACCTCTCGCATGGGTGCTTCGAACGGTTGCAATGCGCCCGGCACTTTCAATTGCAGGCTAAAATGTCGGTGGTTCACCGATTTAACGTCGAGTTGCAACCTTCCCCCAGCGACGGCGCCTTCAGCGGCACCAAAACCCGTCATTGAACGTGGCACGTCTATGCTCCGTATTGTCGCGGAGGCCAAAGGTATCCACGGCAGGCGACGTGGGCTAGCATTGCCAAACCGCAGATCAGTTTATGAACTCCCATTTTACACCAAACGTTTGTGCATTCCGTGGATATGTGAGCCCGGGTACGTATACGGCGCGTGAGTTCCGTGAATTGCGAAGGTTCCAAAACACCTTGAAATCCACCAGCCGAATTTGCGCGAATATCTCGTGGAATGTGGCACCGGGTAGCTCCACGGGAGCATCATCGACGATCCCTGCCACACCACGACTCCAATACTCTACGCCATACCCCAGTTTGAAGTCGTACACGCCACTGCGGAACTGCCGAAAGAATTTTGAACGAAATACAAACTCCACACGCCCATGCTGAGGTGGTTGGAGGGCGCCCGGGTCGGTGCGTGAGTCTGAGTACCAAGCACGCACCGTGAGCGGATCCAGGGGCCGAAACTGCACATCGGCGACGAGAAAGGTGGCCGATGGTGTTGAATCGAAAACGACAAGTGTGGGAAAATCAGGTGTTACAAGTGGCAAAAACGCATCTCGTTTCACGACGCCAACGCTGCCGGTCAACCATCTTGTTGCGAGATGCACACGTGCACCCATATCGTCGGTCTGTTGCGCGGAATCGTCGGGAAAGACTGCTGCTTGAATACCGTCTCGATGCGCAATTTCACCAACGATCGCGATGGGGCCAAGAATCAAGCCACCGCTGACACCGCCCAAACGAGACACGCGGTCCAAACCATGATCTCGTAAGTAACCGTTCGCCGAAAATACGAGCGGTGCAATGGGAGTCCAGCCGATTCTACCCTCCACTGCCCGCTCAACACGACCATCTCCAATTCGACCCGTAACTTCAGCATTGATGTACGGTTGTCGGAATCGGATTGTGCCGAAGGCCTGACTGATTCTTTGGTCCGCCACGAGCGAATCGTCAGTCCACGACGAGGAACCTACGCCCAGATCGAACGATACGCCTCGCCGGTCCTCCCGCAGAGCGTGAAACATCCGGAACGAGATGTCCGTTCGTTTGCCAGACCGCGCTGGCGCACCACCCTCTGCCACCGGAAAGTCGCGATCCATGTCCTGCCGGCGGATCTGATAGGACGCGCCCGTGCGTGGTGTGGAGTGCCACTGCAGCTTGACCCAAATATCGAACAGGTTGTCGCTCCGGTTTTGTGCCGGTGCTCCATCGGATCCGGTAAAATCGGCCGCCACGTTCAAGCCAAATCCGTTTGCCCACCGTTTTTGGAAAACGCCAGCGTATTCGGCCGTGCTAAACGCCCCTGACATCACCCGCAACATCGACCGACTCTCGGCGCGGTCGACACGATTCGTGACGAGATACACCCTCAAACCCGAAGGAAGCACCTCGACATCAACCCGGCTCAAATAGCTAAGTGGCATCCGGCCGGAATCCACATAGACGCTGTCCCCACCCAGGGGATGCAACGGCATACCGTCCCAGAAAAACTCGACCCCGGCCGGTCCGCGCCCACCATACATGATGTATTCCGGTTGTCCCAAAAACCCGCCGCGCGCGACGTAAACTCCGGGAACCGCGGAGAGTAAATCAGAAACTGTTAACGCACTCGACCACACGATTGAATCTCGTGTGAACGTAATCCGCGCGCCGGGCACGAGGGGACCTGCAGCGACTTCATCCCCGTAGACCGCAACCGTTCCGTCCGCTGGATTGACGGTGGTCGTATCGATTTGTGTGGGAACCGCTGCGGGAGGGGGTGGTGGATCTTGGGCGATGGTGGCACCAACCAGTACCGTTGGTGTTTGAACGAGAATCGCGCAGAGGAGGAACGCTGCGGTACGACAGATCCTCACCCGGCGCGGCCCAAAATAAATTCCGCAAAGAGCCGAACGCCAACTCCAGTTGGTCCTTTTGCCAAACCTGCGTGACCATCCGTCCAAGCGGTCCCGGCGATGTCGAGATGGACCCACGGAGTTTTGTCTTCAACAAACTCGCGTAAAAACCAACCGGCGGTGATTGATCCCGCTGGCCTTCCGCCGACGTTTTTGAAATCAGCCGTATCCGAGTCGATTTGTTTCCGGTATTCGTCTGATAGGGGTAGCGGCCAACACGGTTCCCCAGCTCGGCGACCGGCATTCTGTATTTCATCGGCCAGCTCGGGGTTGTTGCCCATAACGCCGGTGTTCACGTGTCCCAGGGCCATCACCACGGCACCCGTCAGGGTGGCAACATCGAGGATGCAGTTTGGTTTGAAGCGCCGTGCGTATGAAAGGGCGTCGCAAAGAATCAGGCGACCCTCAGCATCGGTATTGATGATCTCGACGGTTTTCCCCAGATGGGTCGTTACCACATCACCCGGTTTCACCGCGGTACCGGATGGAAGGTTTTCGGTTGCTGGGACAATCCCCACAACGTTTACCTTCGGTTTTAATCGACCGAGGGCTTCGAACACGCCAAGCACCGCCGCAGCCCCGGACATGTCAAACTTCATCTCTTCCATATTCAGCGCGGGTTTGATCGAAATACCACCCGAGTCGAACGTCACACCCTTCCCCACCAAACAGATGGGTGCGGCGCGTCCCGCACCACGATACTCCAGTGTGATGAGGCGGGGCTCTTCTATCGAACCCTGTGCGACCGCCAACAACGCGTTCATCTTTTCTTTTTCTAGCTGGCTGCGGCGCAACACGGTCACATCAATCCCGTGTCTCCGTCCCAAGTCCTTGGCGACGTCAGCAAGATACGCGGGCGTACAGTGATTCCCCGGTAACATCTGAAGCCGCCGAGCGAGGATATGACCGGCGGCTAACGCGTCGCCGATTTTGCGACCGCTCTCGAGGTCTTTCCGGTTGCCTTTGTCGGCCAGAATGGTAACCGAGGTTATTGCGGTTTTTTGTTTTGGGCTGGACCGCAAATCATCGAAGAACCAAGAGCCTTGCGCCACGCCCTCGACCAGCGCTTGTCCAACCTGTTGATCTTTGCAACCCTTGCACACTTTGGCAGGTACATAAAATGAGATGCTGTTGGCTTTTAACTTGAGGGCTTTCCGGCTTGCCACCGCGGCCGCTCGACGCAAACGTTCGGTTGCATCACGCTGATCGTTGCCCATGCCCACGACGAGCACACGTGACGGTCCCGTTTTGGGGTACAACAAAAGGATTTGGTCTTTTTGCGCGGAAAAGTCACCCGACGCCACGGCACGGCCTAACCCCCCGCCCACGGCTCCGTCAATATCTTTGAGCCACGACGGTAACTTTTTTTCCAGATCGGGTAAAGGAACAACGAGCAGCGCGCTTTTCACGGCCGCCAGATCCATGACTTTTACTACACTTTTCACTTTTTGCCTAACTCGGCAAGTGTTTTATGATGGCTTCAGCGAACCCCGACGTTGAGACGGTTACGGCTCCGTCCATCTGACGCGCCAAATCATAGGTTACTGTTTTGTCGCCGATGGCGCCTTCAATTCCCTTAACGATTGCCTGTCCAACCTCCGGCCATCCCAATTCGTCAAACATCATGACGCCTGAGAGGATTACGCTCGACGGATTCACCTTGTTTTGACCCGCATATTTCGGCGCCGTTCCATGGGTGGCTTCGAACAGGGCGAGGCCATCACCAAGGTTGGCTCCCGGGGCCATCCCCAATCCACCCACCTGTGCGGCACAGGCGTCTGAGAGATAGTCGCCATTGAGATTTGGTGTGGCGAGCACGGAATATTCGGACGGACGCAACAAGATCTGTTGGAACATCGCGTCCGCAATGCGATCCTTCATCAAAACTTTACCGTCGGTAGACGCGCCTTCCCACGTGGCAGCCTCCGACACCGTTTGCTCAGCAAAGTCCGACGCTGCTAACGCATATCCCCAATCTCGAAAGGCTCCCTCGGTAAACTTCATGATGTTGCCCTTGTGAACGAGCGTTACCGAATCGCGACCGCTCGCAATGGCAAAGCGAATAGCCTTTGCAATGAGACGTTGCGAGTTGTATTTGCTCATGGGTTTGATGCCGAAGGCACTATCTTCCCGTACCTTCGCAGAGAATTGTTCTACCAGAAACGAGCGGAGACGGTTGGCTTCGGGCGACCCGGCTTCGTATTCAATACCCGCATAGACGTCCTCGAGGTTTTCGCGAAAAATGACGACGTCAAGTTTCCCCGGGGAGTGCACGGGTGACGGTACACCCTGGAACCAACGTACTGGCCGCACACACGCATACAGGTCCAGCACCTGCCGAAGCGAAACATTCAGGGACCTGATGCCACGCCCGACCGGGGTTGTGAGCGGGCCTTTGATGGCGAAGCGGTTTTCGCGCACAGCGTCCAGTGTGGCTTGAGGTAACCATTCTCCTGTCTCGGCGTGCGCCTTTTCACCTGCGAGAATTTCGGTCCAAATAATACGGCGTTTACCCGCAAAACTCTGTTCGACGGCCGTGTCAAACACCATTTGTGCCGCGCGCCAAATATCGGGGCCGATGCCATCGCCCTCAATGAATGGAATAAGGGGATCATTCGGAACGACGTATTTGCCGTCTCGCCACTCAATTTTGCTTCCGGTCATTGGAGGGGGCTTGTGAAGGTTTTAACCTGAGGCCGGACTACGAACGTGGTCCGCGTGCAGAGGTAGAAGGTTAGTAGAGCCCTCAGGCGACGGCAAGCATAGACCATCCCGGGGGTCGCCACGACCGCCTCGAAAGTGATACTGTTACGGCATGAGCGATGCTAAGGGGCCGATCACCCTCATCACCGATCTTTCAGAACGTAGCAACCGATGGAAAGCACTGGCGCTCACCTGGCGTTCCGTTGCCGTTGCGGCAATGCGACCGTGCTCGGCGTGCGGAGACGCCGCCATGTGGTTCATCCCCGAGACGGGAGTCTATTGGTGTAAGAGTCA